>JAICEJ010000148.1 GCA_025924215.1 Candidatus Binatia bacterium | reverse complement strand
CCGGCATCGGCACGATCGCCAACATCAATAATGCATACCCGTGGGGTTGGTGGGTCGGCTATGGGATCATGACCATGATCGCCATCGGCGGCGTCGGCTTCACGATCACGGCATTAGTCGAGATTCTCGGCGTGCATCGCTATCACTCGTTCCTGCGCCCCGCGGTGCTGATGGGGCTGCTCTGCTACACCAGCGCGATCACCATGCTGATGGTCGAGCTTGGGCGGCCCTGGAAAGTCTGGATGGTGCTGGTTTCCTGGGCGCCTACCTCCGCGCTCTACGAAGTCGGCTGGTGCGCGTTTTTGTATCTTACTGTGCTCGCATTGGAGTTCGCCCAGGTGCCGGTTGAACGGCTTGGCCGGGGCCGCGCATTGCGCATTCTGCGCGTGATTTACATCCCGATCATGCTCCTCGGCGTGACGCTGTCACACCTACACCAGTCTTCGCTCGGCACTTTGATGACTCTGATTCCGCACAAGGTGAACGAACTGTGGTGGTCGGATAATTTGCCATTGCTCTATCTCTTCTCCGCCATGATGGCCGGCCCGGCGATGGCGATCCTCGAGCATCTTGCCGCCGCACGCTGGCTCGGCTTTGCTCCGCGCATGGATCTCCTCGCCGGACTTGCTCGGATCGAAGCCTGGCTCGTCGGGCTCTTCTTCGCCTTTCAAATGGGCGATCTCTTCTACCGCGGCGCCGTTGATGCCATGTTCACAGCGTCCTGGTTTGCCGTTTCCTTCTGGGTCGAGATCGTTTTCGGCCTGATGGTTCCCTTTGTTCTGCTGATGATGCCGGAAGTGCGCGAGAGCCGGCGCGGACTCGCCACGGCCTGCACCCTGGTTATTGCCGGCGTGTTGCTCCACAGACTCAACGTGGCGGTCATCGGTTTACGCGTTCGTCACTGGGAAACCTACGTGCCTTCATTGGGCGAAGTCACGATCACACTCGGCATTACCGCAGCGGCAATATTTGCCTTCGGCTGGCTCGCGCGCATTCTTCCCATCCACGAAGAATTGCCTGCGCCGGAGGGCAAACCTCTTCCTGAGGCGCGAGTTGCCGGCGCATGGCGTGGCGCGGAAGGAGTGTCTTGAGATGGCCACAGAGCAACCTCCGAGGTTTCCCGCGTTTCGCGTCATTGTCCTGCTCGCGCTGCTCGTCAATCTGATCCTCACGATCGCTCTCGTGACGCAGGTGCGCGAGCTGCGGCAGCGTGTCGCGAGTTTGCCTCCGGATCTGGCTCGTAAGAGCGATGTCGCCATGCTGCGACCGCTCCGGATTCGCGAGATCATCACACAGAACTGCGTGGAGTGTCACAGTACTCGGCGTCTCGGGGTAACCGTGTCGATGGAGCCGTCGGAGGTCCAACGAACGGTCGAGCGCATGCAAAGCCACCCGGGCGCCAATATTCCGCCAGGCGAGTTCGAGCGCATCACCGCTTCCCTCCTGGTGGCTCGCTGCGCGCGCTGTCACGGCGAGGAGACGCTTAACCTCATGACGCTGAAAACCGAGCCGGAGCGCATCGCCACCATCCGTCGCATGGCCGCGCTTCCGGGCTCAGGGGTGCGCGCGGATCAGGTGCTTGCCATCTCGCAGGCGTTCGACAAGCTGATTGGCAACGGCAACCGCAACGAAAACAAAACGGCTACGACGAGTTCGGCCACGCCGAACGCAAATCCCTAAGCGATAAAGGAGCGAGTCATGAGCCAGCAAGTCGATGTCATTGCCGGAACCGGTTTGGACTTGAAAGCGCGCAAAAGTCACTGGCCCGCGCGCTTGGATTTTGTCCAGAGCGCCAGCGGATTGTTGCTGGGGCTTTTCATGTGGGGCCACATGGCTTTCGTATCGACGATCCTGATCAGCAACGATGCCATGTATTGGGTAACCAAGATGTTCGAGGGACAGTTTATCCTCGGCAAAGCCTATCCCGGCATCGTGGCTGCGGTCGTCGCCGTGGTGTCCTTCTTGTTCGTGCTGCACGGCTTGCTCGCCATGCGAAAATTCCCGGCGAACTGGAATGAATACAGGAGTTTCGCCAGCCACCGGAAAATGCTGCGCCATGAGGACACCACGCTGTGGTGGGTGCAGGCGTGGACCGGCTTTGCGCTCTTCTTTCTGGCTTCCGTTCATCTCTACCAGATGCTCATGCATCCCGGCGATATCGGTCCTTACGAATCGGCTGAGCGCGTGTGGAGCGGTCGTTGGTGGCCGCTGTATCTGGTCCTGTTGTTTGCCGTCGAGCTGCACGGCGGCGTCGGTCTCTACCGGTTGGCTGTCAAGTGGGGTTGGTTCGAAGGCAAAGATCCGAATCGGACGCGCATAATGCTGAAACGGCTGAAGTGGGCGATCACGATATTTTTTCTGACCTTGGGGCTACTCACCTTGGCCGCTTACATGAAGCTCGGCCACGAGCGGCGGGACCGGGTCGGCGAACGCTACGTGCCATCGTGGGCCGCGCCGGGCGGACAGCGCTGAGGAAGTCAAGAGACTAAGGCCGAAGCACGAACACGAAATTCGAATTTCGGATTTGTTCACAGTGTTTTTAACGAAAGAAGTTAGGTCATGAAAATCATTTACACGGATGTTCTGGTGATCGGCGGCGGCCTTGCGGGTTTGCGCATCGGCATCGGCGCCAAACGGCGCGGCCATGACGTGATTATTCTCTCTTTGGTGCCGCCTAAGCGATCTCATTCAGCTGCGGCGCAGGGCGGCATGCAGGCGAGCCTCGGCAACGTCATCAAAGGTGAAGGCGACAACGAAGACGTGCACTTCGAAGACACGGTCCGCGGCAGCGATTGGGGCGCCGACCAGGAAGTCGTGCGCATGTTCGTCAACACCGCGCCCAAAGCAGTGCGCGAACTGGCCGCCTGGGGTCTACCCTGGAGCCGAGTCACCAGAGGGGATCGGGACGTCATCATCAACGGGCAAAAAGTCACCATCACCGAGCGCGACGAGGCTCATGGGCTGATCGCTCAGCGGGCTTTCGGCGGCACCAACAAGTGGCGCACCTGTTACGTCTCGGACGGCACCGGCCACGCGATGCTGACTACGATGAGCGATCAGGCGATCGCTAATCAGATTCCCGTGCATGAACGGGCCGAGGCGATCGCTTTGATCCACGACGGCAGTCGCTGCTATGGCGCAATCGTGCGCAGTCTTGTGACCGGCGAGTTAGCGGCTTACGTCGCTAGAGCCACAGCCATCACTGGCGGCGGCGCCGGACGCCTTTATCGCGTGACCACAAATGCGGTGATCTCCGAAGGGATACCCACGGCTATCGCGCTGGAGACCGGCGTCGCCACGCTCGGCAATATGGAGGCGGTACAGTTTCATCCAACGCCGGCCTTTCCTCCTGGAATTCTGCTCACCGAGGGCGCCCGCGGCGATGGCGGTTTGCTGCGCGACGTCGACGGCCACCGCTTCATGCCGGACTATGAGCCGGAGAAAAAAGAGCTCGCGTCGCGCGACGTCGTGTCGCGCCGGATGGAAGAGCACATCGTTAAAGGCAAAGGCGTGAAGTCGCGATTTGGCGAGCATCTCTGGCTCGACATCACGCTTTTGGGAGAGCACCACATCAAACACAACCTGCGCGAAGTCTATGAGATCTGCCACTATTTTCTCGGTGTCGATCCGGTCAAGGAATGGGTGCCTGTGCGTCCGGCGCAGCACTACACGATGGGCGGAGTGCGCACGAACCACACCGGCGAAAGCCCGACACTAAAGGGATTGTTTTCGGCCGGCGAAGCGGCCTGCTGGGACATGCATGGCTTTAACCGGTTGGGCGGAAACTCGGTGGCGGAGACGGTTGCGGCGGGCATGATCGTCGGCGAGTTCATCGCCGACTACTGCGACCGCTCCGAGAACGCTGGCAATATTCCCACAAGTCTGATTCAGGAAGCGCTGCATCGCGAGCAAGCGAAAATCGATGGATTGATTGACGGCCGGGGCACGGAAAACGGCGCTGCGCTCATGGCCGGAATGCAGACGATTATGACTACTAAGGTCGGCATCTTCCGCAGCGGTCCAGTATTGGAGGAGGCGGTGCACGAGTTACAGCAACTGTTATTGCGCAGCCGCAATATCGGTCTGCGCTACAAGGCGCGGGGCGCCAATCCGGAGCTGGTGACGGCCTATCGGGTGCAGAAGATGCTCAAGATGGCACTTTGCGTCGCCTATGGCGCGCTCCAGCGAACCGAAAGCCGCGGCGCTCACTTCCGCGAAGACTTTCCGCGCCGCAACGACGCCCAGTGGCTGAACCGTACCTTGGCGACGTGGAAGTCCGAGAACGATACTCTGCCGTCGCTCGCGTACGAGCAACTCGATGTCATGAAGATGGAGTTGCCACCAGGTTGGCGCGGCTATGGCGCCAAGGACCACATCGACCATCCCGACACCGCCGGACGCATGGCCGAGATCGATGCGCTCAAGCAGACGCGCAATGGTGCGGATCGCTTTACGATGCAGACCAAGCTGATGCCGTACGAGCATCTGATGCCGAAGGCACTGCGAGGCAGGAATGAACGGATCGGCGAAACAATTGCGGACCGCGGCGAGCCTCGCGAGCAGCGAGCAGGATAGGTTTCCGGCAGCGAGTGAATACAAAACCGCTTCGCTGTGTAATTGACATGGATCACATTGACGCGAATCGAGTCCTTTTCTTGCGATATTTTAGTGGGACAGAAAAGGAGGATCCCTATGGCTGACACTCGGATCGAGAAAGATACCATGGGCGAAATTGCCGTCCTATCGGACCGCTATTGGGGCGCGCAGACCCAGCGTTCGCTGAAGTATTTCCAGGCCGGTGCGGGACGGGACACGATGCCGAGAGAGCTGATCAAGGCGTTCGGCATCCTGAAAAAAGCCGCTGCCATGGCCAACGTCGAGCTCAAGCTTTTGGACAAGGAAAGAGGCGATCTGATTGCTCAGGTCGCCGACGAAGTCATTGCGGGCAACCTCGACGATCATTTCCCGCTGGTCATTTGGCAGACCGGCTCGGGCACGCAGACCAACATGAACGTCAACGAGGTCATCAGCAATCGGGCAATCGAGATTGCCGGCGGTGTGAAGGGAAGCAAAAAACCCGTCCATCCCAACGACGACGTCAACAAAGCGCAAAGCTCCAACGACACCTTTCCGACGGCGATGCACATCGCCGCGGTGGAGGTCTTGTCCGCTGTGGCCGAAGCCGTCAAGGAACTGAAAAAGCTACTGGAGGAAAAAGCTCGTGCCAATGCTGATGTGATCAAGATCGGGCGCACCCATCTGATGGATGCGGTGCCGCTCAGTCTTGGTCAGGAGATTTCGGGTTGGGCAAAAATGCTGGAGAACGACCTCCAGCGCATCGCCGTGACACTGCCCCATCTTTACGAGCTCGCCCTCGGCGGCACGGCCGTAGGCACCGGCCTGAATACGCATCCCGAGTTCGCGGACAAAGCGGCGGCCAAAATCGCCGCGCTCACGAACCGGCCCTTCGTCAGCGCTCCCAATAAGTTCGAGGCGCTGGCCGGTCATGACGCCTTGGTCTTTGCCCATGGCGCGCTCAAAACGCTCGCCTGTTCGCTGATGAAAATCGCCAACGACGTGCGCTGGCTGGCCTCCGGTCCGCGCGCAGGCCTGGGCGAAATTAACATTCCCGAGAACGAGCCAGGCAGCTCGATCATGCCGGGCAAGGTCAACCCCACTCAGAGCGAGGCGCTGACGATGATCTGCGCCCAGGTGTTGGGCAACGATGTGGCGGTCAACATCGGTGGAGCCAGCGGCAACTTCGAGCTCAACGTCTTCAAGCCGCTCATGATCCACAATTTCATCCACTCGGCGAAGCTTTTGTCCCAGGGAGTCGTGGGCTTCACGAATCATTGTATTGCAGGCCTCCAGCCCAATGCCGCCCGCATCGACGAGCTGATGAAGAAAAGCTTGATGCTGGTGACCGCGCTCAATCCGCACATCGGTTACGACAACGCCGCGAAGATCGCGAAGAAAGCGCACGCCGAGGGTACTACGCTCAAAGAAGCCGCTTTGGCGCTTGGGTTGGTAAAAGCGGAGGACTTCGACAAGTGGATCAAGCCCGAGGAAATGATCACTCCGGGAATGTGACATTTCTGATACTTGGCCAAAAATTCCCGGCTGAAAATTCGAGAATGAGGAGAGTTGAAAATGGAAAATAAAGCCCCGCGCCAACTGAAGATCAGCGTTCTTCGTTTTAACCCACAAGAGCCGGGAAGCGTTCCGCGCATGCAGACGTACGAGATCGAAGAAGCGGAAGGCATGACGTTGTTTATCGCCCTCATGGAGATCCGCGAGAAGCAGGACCCGTCGCTGGAGTTCGATTTCGTCTGCCGCGCAGGCATCTGCGGCAGCTGCGGCATGATGATTAACGGCAGCCCGACGCTGGCCTGCCGCACATTGACGAAAGACTTGGGGACGGAGATCACGTTGGCGCCGCTGCCCGCCTTCGAGCTGATCGCGGACTTATCGGTGGATACCGGCAAATGGATGCGCGGCATGAGCGAGCGATTGGAGACCTGGCTGCACATGAAGCAGCCGGACGTCGATCTGCGTAGGTTCGAAGAGAAGATGGAGCCGGAGCTCGCGGAAAAGATCTACGAGCTCGACCGCTGCATCGAGTGCGGCTGCTGCGTCGCCGCCTGTGGCACGGCGCGCATGCGCGAGGATTTCGTGGGCGCGGTGGGACTCAACAAGATCGCGCGCTTCCGTCTCGATCCCCGCGACCGGCGCAATGATGACGATTATTTCGAGGTGATCGGCGATGACGACGGCGTTTTCGGCTGCATGTCGCTGATTGCCTGTCACGACGTCTGTCCGAAGGACCTGCCGCTGGCGACGCAGATCGCGTTTCTCAGACGAAAAATGGTGTCCGTGGGTTGGAAATAGTGTGCGATTCTGGCTGGCAACATTCGTGAACGCGCGGGGAAGGAGTCTCCCATGAGTGAGGTCGAAACGGCGCCGGTGGCACCCGCCGTCAGCCCCAAAAAAGAGAGCTCTAGAAAAATCACCTGGAAACATTTCGCCCCGATCGTTGTGGCGCTCATTGTTGCAATCATTCCTCCTCCCGCCGGGCTGCCGCAGTACGCATGGTACTACTTCGCGATTTTTGCCGGCGTAATTGTCGGTCTGATGTTCGAACCTCTGCCCGGTGGCGCCATCGGTTTGATCGCTGTGACTCTGGTCGCGCGGCTATCCGAGTACGTCCTCTACTCGCCAGAGCAACTAGCCAAGCCGGGTTTTAACCCACTCAACGCCTCCTTGAGCTGGGCGCTTTCGGGTTTCTCCAATAGCACGGTCTGGCTGATCTTCGGCGCGTTCATGTTTGCTCTCGGTTATGAAAAGACCGGGCTTGGCCGGCGCATCGCCCTGATGCTGGTAAAGGCGATGGGACGAAAGACGCTAACTCTCGGCTATGCGGTGGTGATTGCCGATACGATTCTGGCGCCGTTCACCCCTTCCAGCACCGCGCGCAGCGGCGGGACGATTTATCCGGTAATTAAAAATTTGCCGCCGCTCTATGATTCGAAGCCCGACGACCCGTCCATGCGGCGTATGGGCTCTTATATTATGTGGGTAGCGATCGCGGCGACCTGCGTAACCAGCTCGATGTTCCTGACCGCCCTGGCGCCCAACCTGCTCGCGGTCGAGTTAGTGAGAAAGACCGCCAAAATTGAAATTGCGTGGCTTGACTGGTTCAAATACTTCGCGCCTGTCGGCATCCTTCTGCTCGCCACGTTGCCACTGCTTGCGTATTGGATTTATCCGCCGGAGGTGAAAGAGGGAAAGGCGGTTCAGTCCTGGGCGGCAACGGAGCTGGAAAAAATGGGCGCGTTCACGCGGAGGGAGATTATCCTGGCAGTTCTGGTCCTGATCGCTCTGGTGATGTGGATCTTTCGAGGCGATGAAGTCAACGCCACCACGGCTGCGCTTATCGTCATCTCATTGATGCTGATCCTCAACGTCGTGACCTGGGATGACATCGTTAAAAATTCCGCGGCTTGGAACACATTGGCGTGGTTCGCGACTCTGGTCGCCCTCGCCGATGGCCTGACTCGTGTCGGTTTCGTCAAGTGGTTCGCCGAGACCGTTGCCGGTCAACTCAGCGGCGTTCCCCCAGCCGTAGCAGTCGCGGCTCTATTATTTATTAACTTCTTCGGTCACTACCTGTTCGCCAGCGTTACTGCCCACGTCACAGCCATGATCCCGGTGCTGCTGGCGGTCGCGTCGACGATTCCCGGGGTCAACATGCATACGCTTGCGCTCGGGATGTGCCTGCAGCTCGGCATTATGGGCATTTTGACCCCTTACGCAAGCGGTCCAAGTCCAGTCTATTACGGCAGCGGTTATCTGCCGTCGGCGGATTACTGGCGCCTCGGCGCGATTTTCGGCGTGATTTTCTTCGTTGTGTTTCTGGTTATCGGCGTTCCCTGGATGCTGGCGATTCGATGAACGGCGGAATCGCGCTTAAACAACTTCGACAGATTGAGAGGCTGTGGCTGCGCATATCCAGGATAACTTACTGGATGGGGAAAGCAGATCACGATCTTGAGCAATCAAAAGCAAGGAGACTAGATAAATATGCACGTTACCGATTATCTGGTGCATTTCTCCAATATCCTGATGCTGGCGGCATATTCCGTGCGCGACATCCTGTGGCTGCGCTGGTTTGCCGTTGCCGCCGCGCTCACCAACATCCCGTACTTCCTCCTTCAGGGCACCGTGCTCTGGCCACCGGTTCTCTGGGCACTCGTATTCACCGCCATCAATCTCTATCAGATCGCGCGCCTCTACCTCGAGCGACGTCCGGTAGTGCTCTCCCAGGACGAGCAAAAGCTCTATGATCTGGGATTCCGCTCGCTTCGTCCCCGCGAGTTCGTTTCACTGTCGCTCGTGGGGGAATGGAAGAATGCCGAGCCCGGCGAGAGAGTCATAACCGAAGGAGAGCCGGTGTCGTCCCTGAGCATTCCGATCACCGGAAGTGCAGACGTCCACAGTCGCGGCGAGCGCATCGGGGCGCTGGCACCAGGCCACATCATCGGCACTGCGCTGGCCCTCACCGGAGAACCATCGCCGGTGGAAGTGACCTTCACCGAGCCCGCACGTTACATGCGCTGGTCGCTTCCAAGCCTGCGCAGGTTCATGGACGCGCGGCCGGACCTGCGCGTAACGCTGCAAGGTCTGGTGAACCGCGACTTGGCCGAAAAACTCAATCTTGTAGTTAAATAGACTCAACCGAGCGCAACGAGGCAGGTAAATAAATCGAGGTGATTAGTTGATCGGAGCGCCTTGGATGCTGGCGATGGGTGAACAGCGCCTAGCGTGCTTAAAACAACTTCGGTAGATCGAGAGGAAGGCTATGGCAGCTAACGAGTCCAGAATCGAGCACGATTTTCTCGGTGACCGCGAGGTGCCGACGGATGCATACTACGGTATCCAGACGTTAAGAGGGAAGGAGAACTTCCATATCACAGCCATGCCAATCTCGCGGGAGCCCTATTTCGTCAAGGCGTTCGGCTATGTCAAAAAGGCTGCCGCAATGGCGAATCGCGATCTTGGCGTGCTCGATCGCAAGATTGCTGACGCGATCATCGGCGCCTGCGATCGTGTAATTGCGGGTGACATGCTCGATCAGTTCATTACCGACTTCATTCAGGGCGGCGCGGGTACCTCGACCAACATGAACGCCAATGAAGTCATCGCCAATCTCGCTCTCGAAAGCCTCGGCCACAAAAAGGGCGAGTACCAGTACGTCAATCCCAATGACCATGTGAACTTCGGCCAGTCAACGAACGACGTATATCCGACTGCCTTTCACCTCGGGCTGATTCTCCGGCTGGAAAGTTACATGGAGGCGCTGCGACAACTTCAGGCGGCTTTCTTCGCCAAGGCCCGGGAATTCGACAAGGTGCTCAAGATGGGCCGCACCCACCTGCAGGACGCCGTCCCGATGTCCCTGGGGTCCGAGTTTCACGGCTGGGG
>JAICEJ010000147.1 GCA_025924215.1 Candidatus Binatia bacterium | reverse complement strand
GCAAATCGCCATAAGATTTTGGCTCGCTAAAGGGCTCACAGAATTGTCGAATTAGCTGCTTGGAGTTTCGCTCGAATGCTTGTAGCACTCGCGAGCGTGACAGCCGCCGCACGCGCGAGCGATGCAACGGGTCGGTCTCTTTTTGGTGCTCGAGCGATGAGGTCGAAACCTCGCCTTGAATTTGGATCGAGGCGTTGACGGTCGCGAAGCCGACGGCATCGGCATAAAGATAGCGCATGCTGCGCATTGATTCCGCTGCGGCTCGAACATGATTTAGCGAAGGGAAAGCTCAAAGGGGAGCTGTTCGCTGAGCCGGAATCTGCCTTACGGGTGCGCTGGGCAAACTGGCATAAAGACTTTTCTGATAAACAAGCCTGGCCGTAGGTCCTAGCAAGTTTGATTCTACCGACAGACTTTGATGAACAAACTGTTTGCGCTGCCTTCATGTGAGTTAGGAATCCAACGTTCTGAGAAGAAGGCAGTCTCTAACGGGGAGGGTTCATCTTATGCCGGTGAGATGCGCGAGCCGAATCGCTCAATCTTCACATGCGATTTTCGGAAGATCTGAGACCTCTAAAAACCCGCTCGTCCTGGTGGCATACGATACAGGAAGCTTGCCCGCGCTCTTCCAAATTGGAAACGAGAGCGTACGTCAATCCATTGTCAGACCAAGTCAGCACTTTCAAACCGGCTACGGATTGAAAATGAAACCGCAGTCCTTCCCAAAGGATCTCTTCACCACCTGATGGTCGCGCCACCGCGTCTGACGTCACCACCAGAGAGATCGGGTGACCCTGCAAGCGATAGACAATATACGCTGCATAGTCTTCTTTGAAACCGACCAAACGTCCGCCCTCGACATGGTAAGGCTTCGGTCCCGCGGGTCCCTGCGGGTAATCCGGCAGTTTCAAATCGAAGCCGAGCTTTCCGGCGAACCAGGTGGAGATCCTCTCGGGAGACTCGCTAAATACTTCCAGGGGCAATTGTCCCTTGAGATAACGCACATGATTGTTGACGGCCATCGTAACAAATGAGCTGCGGTCTCCTTCTAATGATTTTGGCGCGACCAACCAGAAAAGCGCTACAGCAAGCAGCAATAGGGCGCAGGCTGCTATGATCGGCCGTGAAGATCCAAGCTTGGATCGCGTGCCTGAGCTCTGCACCAGCTGCACAATGTTCGCCTGCAATGAGGCCGGCGTCGTATAATCGGGACGCGCGCAGCGTATGGCGCAAACAAGCTCACGTTCGGCGTCCAGAGCGGCGCGGCATCCGGGGCAGCTCTTGATGTGCATTTCCACACCTAGGCGCTCGCCGTTTTGGAGCTCGTCATCCAGATACAACGAGATATGTTCTAAAATGTGATTATCCAGTTCCACGTTTTCGCCGGAAATTGACTAAGGCATTGTTTTTCTCATCCAGTACAGCACGAAGTTCCGCCCGCGCGCGATTCAAACGGGACATGACAGTTCCGGCGGGACATCCCAAGATGGAAGCGATTTGCCGGTAGCTGAATCCTTCAAAATAACGGAGCACCACGACTTCGCGAAACATTTCCGGCAAACCTGAAATTGCCAGACGAATCTTTCCGGATATAACGTCGCGCTCAAAATGATCTTCCGGGCGCTCTCGCTCATCGGACAGCCATGGTTGCAGAGGACCGCCGTCGACGCGAGATTTTCCCAGCAGAATAAACTCCGGCCCATTCGCACGGCGGCGCCATTCATTGATCCAGACGTTGCGTAGGATAGTAAACAGCCAAACTTTGGGATCGCTCTTAATCGCAGTGTGGGTCATTCCTTTGATGGCGCGGAGGCAGGCCTCTTGCACTAAGTCTTCGGCGTCCGTGCGATTGCGACTCAAGGTCATCGCAAATCCGTAGAGCGCGCTGAGGTTTTCGAGAATAGCGTGCTCGCCGCTGCCAGACGCTGTTTTCCGGAATCGGATCACAGCAGATACTCCTCGCAAGAGATCCGTTGGCGACTTCGCTTTGTCAAAACTCGATCACGCTGCTTAATTAAACCTCTCTCGTTTTCATGTCAATTACAAAGCGCGACTTGCGCGGGAGAAAGAAACGTCGGAGAACTGAGCCTCGTGATTTATCGCTCCGGACCACAAAACCCGGGAATAAATTTCTTCCTCGGTTGTCTTTATCTAACAGCAGCTCAAAACAATTCTGGCCGTTAGATCGACCCGCTTGATCATGGGAGGCAAACCATGTCCCATCGCGGTGTATTTACCTTCGATTTTTCTAAACGCGTGTGGCTCTTGCTCGTGCTTGCGACTTTAGTCCCTTCTACCGCCTGGTCGTACGAAGAGACTAAGGTTACCGACGGCGGCACGATCGAAGGAAAGGTCGTGTTCCGCGGCACCGTCCCAAGCCCCCGGAAGGTTATTCCGACTCAGGATCAAGAGGTTTGCGGCGGCCCAAGAGACGAGCCGCGGCTCGTTCTTGGATCCGATAATACCATTCAAGGAGCCGTTGTTTACTTGAAGGGCGTCGAAAAGGGCAAGGCGTTCGAAAAGCCCAAGAAACCTCCGATTGTTGATAACACGAAGTGCAAGTTCGAGCCCGAGCTGCAGGTCGTGCCTGCCGGGACGGAATTGCTCATTGTCAACTCCGATCCTGTGCTTCACAACACCCATGGCTATCTCTTGACGGATTCCCGACGGGGACGCACGGTTTTTAACCAGGCCTTGCCGCAGAAGGGTCAGAAAGTGAAGTCGACCCTTAAATCTCCGGGGGTAGTGGATGTCGCATGCGACGTCCACGGTTGGATGCAGGGCTGGATCGTGGTGGCGGACAACCCGTATTTCGCGGTCACCGAAAAAAACGGCACGTTTGCGATCAACGACATCCCGCCGGGAAAATACACGTTGGTTACTTTTCAACCTTTTGTCGGAGTCAGAGAAACTGCTGTGATGGTTGAAGCAAAGAAAACCAACAGCGTTAACGTCGAGCTAAAAAAATAGCGGCAACGCCGCCAAGGGGTTCCTGTTTGAGGAAGGAGAAAGCGATGAGCGATCTCGAGCGTGAACGACGCGAGGCTGCGCGCGAGCTGAACAAACCTGACGACCGGCCCGATCCATCTCTCAAGATAACCCGGCGGACTTTTCTCCATAAGTCGATCGTGGCCGGGACCGTGACCGGAGTAGCTACGTACGGATGGTTTCCGTTGATCAATACCCTGAGTATGGCGTTCGGAGCTGAAGCCCCATTTAGCTTCGCCTGGATTTCGGATACACACCTGTACCCAAAGAACGTCAATACGCGGTTTGTCGAGAAGGCAACCCGCGCGGTTAAAGACGTTCAGGCGATGAAGCCGGCGGCCGATTTCCTCATGTTCGGCGGCGACCTGGCGCAACTTGCCGACCCTGTTGAGCTGCGGCTGGGAAACGACATCCTCAAGGAAATCACGATCAAAAAGCACTTTATCCCAGGGGAACACGATTGGTATCTCGACATGGGCAAAACATGGGTGAGCTTATTCGGCAACTCGCCTTGGACCTTTGAGCACAAAGGCGTCACATTCATTGGCGTCGATACCGTGAGCCGCGCTCCCGATTATTGGTCCGCGACCAAGATGAGCCCTAAGGAAAGAATGGGGCACATGGCGACACTGGATGGATCGGTGGCCGGACCATGGGCGGGGCTCGGAACCGATCAGCTTCAGTGGTTGAATAAAACGCTTTCCCCTTTGCCCAAAAACCGACCTATCGTGATTTTCAGTCACAATCCGCTCTACGAGTATTATCCGCCATGGAACTTCTGGGTCCGCGATTGGCGGCAAGTGCACGAGATACTCAAGCCCTATACTAACGTCACGAATATTCACGGTCATACGCATCAGGTTCTCTATAACGAAATCGGCACGATGAGATCGATTGGGATGCTAGCGACCTCTTGGCCATGGCCCTATGCGCCTGAAGGAGTGCCCGCGCTGACCAAGCCGATGATCCGGGTCAATCCTGGAGACCACTTTGACGGCGTAGGCTGGGGGAAACTGACGGTGAGCGCGGCACCAAAGGTGGATTACGAATACATGATGTGGCGTAAGGACGTTTACGCCGAAGCGCCCATCGATGCCGGTACCGGCGACAACGACAACCAGCGGCTCAGACCGCGTCTAGCGGATCAGATGTGGCCGTACAAATAGCCAACGAAAGGAAAGGTGCATCGTTATGAGAAAGATTGTCACTTGGCGTGGTGGACTTCTTCTCCTGGCAGCGCTCCTTTTCATTTTCATTTCTCGAATGGGTGATGTCCAGGCGCATAAAGAAAAGCATACGCCGGAACAACTCAAGGCGTTCCAGGACGTTTTTATGGAACAGGTGCGGATCGGAGATCTGTTGTTTCACGGCGACAGCGAAATGGAAAAAAAACTCGGCGTGAATTTATCCAAAACCGGCATGGCGTGCGCGATGTGTCACCCTTTCGCGTCGGACACGCACCCCCATGAGTTCCCTAAGTTCCAGGAACAGATTCAGGAGTTTGCGACCTTGCGGGACATGATCAATTGGTGCATCGAAAATCCCAACGAAGGCGAAAGGATCGATGTCAACGGTCCCGCGATGAAAGCACTGGAGACGTATCATTACTGGTCCAACAAGGGTTCGGTCTTGGATGCCGGTAAGCACTAGCAGCCAGCTGAAAAAGACTCGCTCGATTTCGTGTTCGTGACTCGTGTCAGTGCTAGCGCAGATTTCACGGTCAAGTTTCATAAACACGGTCACGAGGAGCGGCGTACCTTGCCGGTAAGATCTTTTAGCCGGTCGCAATCAGATTTTTTCAGTGCTGCTAGCAAAAACCCTTCCTTCTAGGAAGGGTGAGTGGTGAATACCGATCCTTGATGGCCGACAATTAAAATTGGAAAGTATGCTGCGCCGCGCGCTAAGTGTATGAGATGAGCCGGTTGGAAATTTCGCGAAGAAACTTTTGCAAATGGAGCTCTTCGCTTGTGCTGGCGGAAATCTTTACGGGTCTTAAGAACCAGTTAGTGCTGGGGCTCGAGCCCTCTGCAGCGGAGAAAATCCTGCGAGAGATCCACAGGCCAAAGCTCATCCTGCCGGCAATGACACGAAATGGAAATCATGTTCCTGTCGTCGTCAAGATGAATCATCCGATGGAATCGAGCCATTACATCCGGCGAGTCGAGTTCCGTAACGAAAGCGACCCGATTCCTTCCAAAGGAATTTTCTACCCCAGCACCGCTAACGGTGAGACCTACTTGGCTTTCCAAGCCCGAATGGACAGCGGCATCTCAACAGTCCTCGCTATCGCCGAATGCAATTTACACGGGACTTGGACCGCCCGGCATCGAATTACCATTCCGGACGGGCAAGGCGGCTGCGCAACGGTCGGCGTGCCGAAAGAAGCTGCGGCAAGAGAAGCGATTCCCCCGCCCGTGATCAGGATCCCTGAGCTAGTTCGCAGGGGCCGTCTAATCAAAGGAGAAACGGCCGAAGTCCAGGTCAAGTTCAAACACCCAAGCAAGACCGGTCTCGCTTATAAAGATAAGAAGTTCATTCAGGTCGAAGAGCCTCTCTATGTGACATCGATGCAGGTTCTGTACGGAGAGAGTTTGATCAGCCGCTACCAAATGACCGCAGGTTTGAGCGACGATCCGTTTTTGAAATTCAAGCTCAAGTTCACAGAAGAAAAACCTATTCGGATTGTCTTTACCAACAGTAGTGGCCGGCAATTCAGCGCCAGCACGGCGGTCGTTCTATCTTAAACTTCATGGGCCTGGTCTCGTTGACAGCGTCAGTTATCCTGATCGGCCTACTTTGGAAGATCGCTCCAGGAAAGACATTACCGGAAATGTTGGGATTGACAGGAGCGGAAGGTGTTGTTGCAAGCCGCGCAGAGCTGGCCGCGGGCTCTCATAACAGCCCGCTTCCATCTGCTCAGTGCGGCTCTTGCCACCAGCAACATTATAACCAGTGGCGCCGCTCATTTCACGCGCGCTCTCTGACGTCCGATGATTTTGTCAGAACATTCTCACAGTATCTCCAATCGATCGGAGAGCAGGCGCGAGAAGATCCGCAATCGTCGATGGCGTGTCTCTCGTGCCATGCGCCTCTTCTGAAACATGCCGGGCCCGAGACCATTCGCCAGGTCGGCGGGTTTGTGCTGACCCGGGAAACAAAAAAACTCGATGGCTTCGAAGTCGGTTGTGTCGCCTGTCACGGCGCTGCAAGCCGGGTGTTTTCCGGACCGATCGAAAAGCCGCAGGACAATCCCTTCCATCTTTCAACATTTTCCCCGTCCTACAAAGAAGCTTCGTTCTGCGCCGACTGCCACACGTGGACTTCACCTGAGATTCCCTGCTCCAACGTCTACACGGACTGGAAGATAAGCCGGGCCGCAAAAAGAGGCGCAACCTGCCAGTCCTGTCACATGGCGGAGACCAGCGGGAGCGCCGCAGACGGAGGACCGGAGAGAAAAATACACGACCATGTTTTTCCTGGCGGACGTTCGGCCGCCATGCTGCGAAAAGCAGTAGAGCTTGGTCTGAAAGCCGACTTTCGCAAGGATCGTCTCGAAGTGACCGCCACGATCCGCAATCTAACTCCTCATCGGGTTCCCGATGGCTGACCATGGAACAGCTCCGCGGTCCTGGAGGTGACCGTATCGGATGAAACCGGTTGGGAATTCGAGAATAACAAGCGCATCTATGCCAACTTCGGCCTTGATGTGAATGGGGAGACCACTGGCCAGGCCTGGAAAATTCTGAAACACTCGCCGGAGTCAACCGCCCTTAAGGCAGAGGAAATTCGCATAGAAAAAATGAGTTTCAACGTCGAGCCGCGAGACGGGAAGCGCTTCACGATCCAAGCGAGGATGCGCTACCAGTACGCCCCCGCGCAACAGGATGGCTCCGGCCAAGAGCTCGACGCAGGGAGAATGGCGGAGGCAACTGTAACACTACCGGGCAAGCGCCCGTCTTAGTTTGCAAGAGAAATGGCATGGCAGATCACGTGATTGAAAACGGCAATGAGGTGATCAACCCAGAGCTGATCAAGGGTTGGCTCCTCTGGGGGTTCGTCTGGGTGCTTTTAGCGCCGACCCTGGGTGTTATCATCTCGACCAAGTTCACCTATCCCGAGTTCTTAGAGGGAGTCGCGGCGTTGACGTTCGGCAGGTTGCGGCCGATCCACGTCAATGGCGTGATCTTCGGAACTTTCTCGACTCTCTTCATCGGCCTTTGCTATTACATTGTGCCGAAGCTGGCGCAGGTCCGAGTCTATAAAGAGGAATGGGGCTATCCCATGCTTTGGATTTGGAACTTAGCTTTGATCGCCGGCTTCGCAGCGCTCGCTCTGGGATACAATCAAGGTCTTGAAGCCGCTGAATTCCCTCTTGTCATCGATATTATTATCTGGATTGCCTTGTTGGCCATTACGGTGCAGTTGCTCGTGACCGTGGCGCGGCGGAAAGAACCGGGACTTTACGTAAGCCTCTGGTATCTGATCGCCGCTTTAGTTTGGATGGATATCAATTGGCCGTTCGGCAACTTTATTATTCCTTACGCGATCCCCGGCATAAACAATGCCGCGCTACATGGACTCTACATCCATTACATTGTGGGACTCTGGATCACGCCCGCCGGCTATGTGCTGATTTATTATTTCCTGCCGGCAAGCGTGAGAAACCCGCTCTACAGTCACAAACTTTCGCTGATCGGCTTCTGGTCGCTTGCGCTCTTTTATCCATTCGTAGGGATTCACCACTATCTATTCAGTCCCATCGCCGACTGGGCGGAAACGATTTCGATTATGATGAGCGTTTTGCTCATCTTGCCGGTTTGGACGGTGCTGCAAAATTTTTTCGGCACGATGATTGGACGCTGGCAAGGCTTCGCCGGTAATCTTACCGCAAAATTCCTCATCACCGGTGCCCTCATGTACCTGATCGGTTGTTTTCAAGGATCGACCGAAGCGCTGCAGGCCCTGCAGCGGCCAACCCATTTCACCGACTTCGTCATCGCGCACTCACACCTGACGATCTTCGGCACGTTTGTGCTTTGGGCTCTCGCAGGAGTCGTCTATGTCTGGCCGCGCGTGAGCGGACGCGAGCTCTATAGCTTTCGCATGGCCAACTGGGGGTATTGGCTGATCACGATGGGCATCTCCGCGATGGGCTTAATTCTTACAGCGCAAGGATTGCAGCAAGGTTTCATGCTAATTGCCGGCGCAGAATGGCTTGATTCGCTAGTCTCCATGCATCCGTTCTGGTGGTTCAGAACATTCTCCGGGATTTCCATGGATGTAGGCATGAGTCTGCTCCTGCTTAGCTTGTTATGGGGACCGAAGTCGCCCGTAGCGGAACCATCGCTGGCGCGTCCCGCACAGCCCGCGCCCATGGTCGGTTGAGGAAACCAGAATGCGATACGCGAAAACGGTAGCTGTTATTGCGGGCTTCGGCTTTATAACACTGGCGCTTTTCGTCCAAGGGCTTCTCCCCGCCCTGCTCCCGGAGTCGCGTTCCGAGACTGTCTCGAGGGCCGTCAGGACGCGTCTCACCGAGCTCAAATGGATCGAGTACCCGGCCGAGAACTACACCGAGGCGGAGCAATTAGGAAGGCAAGTCTATATTCGGGAAGGCTGTTGGTATTGCCATTCTCAATATATCCGTCCCGTCACAGGCGAAGATCAACGCTGGGGGCCAGTCTCTCAGGCGGGAGAATACGCCTTCGATGTGCCCCATCTGTTTAGCACGCGCAGAATCGGACCCGATTTGACACGCGTCGGGCTGAAATACAGCGATCATTGGCATTTTGCCCATCACTGGAACCCGCGCTTAGTCGTGCCGGACTCGAATATGCCCTCCTTTCCTTGGCTCTACGAGCAGATCACGGTCGAACTGGTCGAAAAAGACGGAAAGCTCGCCTTCAAGGATGATTCCTCTCTGCGTAGGATTTTTACCTTCAAACAAGGAACCGAGATCCAGATCCTGCCCAACATCGACGGGCTCGCTTTCGCTCGGGAGCGAGATGGAGTTCCGGTGCTAAACTTCGATCCATTGCCCGACCCACCCAAAACAAACACGATCACCCTCGTCACCCCGACGCGAGAGGCGGAGGGATTGGTTGCTTATATTCAAAAGCTCGGCATGAATCGCGGCCAATGGCGCGATCTTTTTGAGCCTCAACGGGTTTTTGTCAGCCAGTTCTCGATTCCGGAGTCCGAGGACTGGATTGCTCACGGCAAAGAAGTTTACCTCAGGCGCTGCGTCGGTTGTCATGGCGAGAAGGGAGACGGCAACGGTCCGGCAGCGACATTTCTAAGTCCCCGGCCACGCGACTTCAGGGAGGCGGTCTTCAAATTTCGCGTCACCCCGTCAGGCGCTTTGCCGACCGAAGGCGATCTCTACCGGACGATTACCCGCGGCATCCGCGGCACGGCGATGCCTCCATGGCACGAGATTCCGGAAAAACAGCGCCTGGCAGTGATCTTATTCATTAAGACTTTCTCGCCAGCCTGGAAAGACAAAAACTTGAAGGAAGCGCCGGTAGCCCTTCCCGATCCTCCTGCGCCGAGCGAAGAACTAATCACTCAAGGCGAAAAACTTTACATCAACGAAGGGAGGTGCTGGAACTGCCACGGCGGGCCGGGGATAAAAGACAACCAACCGTTCTCCTACCCCTGGGGTCGCGGCCCATCGGCGCCAACGTTGAAAGACGATTGGGGCTTTCCCTTGCTTGCGAGCGATTTCACGACGGGAATATTCAAATCGGGGTCCGACGTTACCGATATTTTTCGCACCATGAGCACGGGGCTGAACGGCGCCGCCATGCCGTCTTTCGCCACCAACCTAACCGATGAACAGCGTTGGGCCATCTCCTACTATGTGCTGAGCCTTTCCGCCTATACCGATCCGTTGCATCGCAAAAAGCTCCAGATCCCGGAGCAGGTTAAGGCCGCGCTCGACGATCCGAATTTAAAAACCCCGACCTGGCGCGCGGCATTCGATCCCTCGAGGGCGGAAACGACGGT
>JAICEJ010000146.1 GCA_025924215.1 Candidatus Binatia bacterium | reverse complement strand
GGGCACCGGATTCAGCCGCCAAAGTCTCACCGAACTGCGCAATCGATTAGATCCCCTGGTTTCGAAGGCATCGCCTTTCGCCAATCCACCTAGGGGCGCGGAGGCAAGAGGCGTTCACTGGGTCAAACCCGAACTTATCGGCGCCGTCTCATTTGCCGAATGGACTAGCGATAACATGCTACGCCATCCATCATTCCAGGGCTTGCGCGAGGACAAGCCGCCGGTGGCGATTACGCGCGAGCGCGTGTCTGGGACGAACAACTCCAATGTGTCAAAGGCTAATGAAACCGTAGAGGTCGCCGGCGTCAGGCTGACTCACCCCGACCGGGTTCTTTACCCGGAGCAGGGCATCACCAAACGTGAGCTCGCTCTTTACTTCGAGCAAATTGCCGATTCTATTCTGCCTCATGTGGCGGGCAGGCCGTTGACGCTCGTGCGTTGTCCCGAAGGCCAAAGCAAAGAGTGCTTCTACCAGCGACACGTGACCGATTCCGCCAGCGAGTGGATCCGTCCGGTCCCGATCAAGGAAAGAGGCAAGCTGGTGAATTACGTGGCCGTTGATAGTCTCCAGGGATTGATCGCGCTAGTACAAATGGGAGTGCTCGAGCTGCATACCTGGGGCTGCACCGCCGATCATATAGATCGACCCGATCGGCTGATCTTCGATCTGGATCCGGACCCGGAGATTGCTTGGGAGCCTCTCAAGCAGGCGGCGCAATCGTTGCGCGGCTATCTTGGCGACTTGGGATTGCCGAGCTTTCTCAAAACCACCGGCGGCAAGGGTCTTCACGTTGTCGTTCCGCTTGTCCCGAAGATCGACTGGGAGACTGCCAAAGAATTTTCCAAGCAGATTGCGCAGCGCATGGTGCATCGAGCGCCAGACCGTTACACGGCGACTATGTCGAAGGCCAAGCGCCGGGGAAAAATCTACATTGACTATTTACGCAACGCCAAGACCGCCACAGCTGTCGCCGCCTATTCAACTCGGGCGCTCGCCGGCGCGCCGGTCTCGATGCCTTTGCGCTGGGACGAGCTTGGCGCCGATATCCGCGGCGATCACTTCAATCTACGCAACACACCCGAACGCTTGTCACGTCTTCGTAAAGATCCTTGGCACGAGTACGAATCAGCACGCCGCGCGATTACACCGGCGCTGATCAAAAAACTGTGACCGAATAAATGCCAACGCGGGGCTGCGCTCGCAGCAAGAAGTGAAAGGAGGTCGTATGAAAGACACTGTAATTTTTCTCGCCGGCGCCGCATTTGGAGCCGGTATGATGTATGCCCTCGATCCCGACGCCGGAAAACGGCGCCGAGCTCTGACCCGCGATCAGTTAGTAAGGGCTCGGGTAAAGACGCGCGAAACCGCATCGGCTACAGCCCGGGATCTCCTCAATCGCAGCTACGGTATCATGAGCGGAGCACGCTCTCGCTTGTCTCAAGGCGAGGTTGACGATGAAGTGCTCGAGCAAAGAGTTCGCTCCAAGTTTGGCTATGTCGTGCGCAATCCTTCGGCTATCGAAGCGCGAGTCGACTCCCGGCGTGTGACTCTAACTGGCGCGGTGCGCGCCGATGAAGTGGATCAATTGATCGCCGAAGTCTCCGCCGTGCGAGGCGTGACTGCGGTGGAGAACCGCTTGGTAGTACATCATGAAGCGGCCCATGTGCCAGAGCTGCAAAGCGGCGATAAACCCAGGCCAAACCCGCAGCGGCTTGACATCTTTCAACGGCGCTGGTCGCCGGCGACGCGCCTGCTAATCGGCATCTCGGGCGCTGCGATCATCTATGCCGTTGCCCGGCCGCATTTTCTCTGGAGCGCCTTATTATCGTCAGGGCTGGCGGGTTACGCCTCTGCGGGCGCCGATGCTGGGCGCGCGCTATTGCCGCGCCGGCACAAAGGAAAGCAGGTTAATGCGCTGTATGACCCTTTGAGCACGGGCTGGAGTAGTTAATCACAGGACGCGGCCACTCTGGCCAAGCAACCTGCAGGGCGGGTTTAGCTCTTCCGCAGCATTGTCAGCATGCTTTAGATTTCTTGACGCCGAATACTTTGAAAGGACAGGTTATGACCACCGCTGCCGATGTTCTTATCGAAGCCATTCACGATTGGGGAGTCGATGTCATTTTCGGCCTGCCCGGCGATGGCATCAACGGCATCATGGAGGCGTTGCGCAATCGGCAGGAGCAAATCCGCTTTATTCAGGCGCGTCACGAAGAAGCGGCGGCATTCATGGCTTGCGCTTATGCCAAATACACCGGCAAGCTCGGCGTCTGCTTGGCGACCTCGGGTCCCGGCGGCATCCATTTACTGAATGGACTCTATGACGCCAAGCTTGACGGCCAACCGGTGCTCGCGATCACGGGGCATCACTATCATGATCTGATTGATACTCATGCGCAGCAGGACGTCGACCTCGATCGTGTCTTCATGGACGTCACCGTTTACAACACCCGAATCATGGGACCGGCGCACGTCGAACAGGTGACTCATCTGGCGTGCCGCACGGCGCTTAGTTATCGCGGCGTCGCGCATATCAACTTCCCGGTCGATCTGCAGGAGCATAAGATAAAGGAGCACTCAAAGCGCAATATTCCAGGGCACACGTCAAAAATATTCTCGAGCAAAGCAGGGTTGCCCGAAGAAAAAGATCTGCTCGCCGCCGCCGAGATTCTCAACTCTGGAAAAAAAATCGCGATCATGGCGGGACAGGGCGCGCTGGCGGCAACCGATGAGCTGGAGGAACTGGCCGGCACGCTGGCGGCGCCGATTATCAAACCGCTCCTGGGCAAGGCGGCGGTTCCCGACGATAGCCCATTTACCACCGGTGGCGTTGGCCTGCTCGGCACCAAACCGTCACAGGAGGCATTGGAGGAATGCGACACGTTGCTGATGATCGGCACGTCGTTTCCGTATATCGAGTTCCTACCCAAGCCGGGGCAAGCGCGCGGGGTGCAGATCGACATCAATGCGGCGCGCATCGGGCTGCGCTATCCAATCGAAGTCGGGCTGGTCGGAGACAGCCGGCTCACCTTGAGGCAGCTATTACCGATGCTCAAGCGCAACGAAGACCGAAGTTTTCTCAAGAAGGCGCAAGATGGAATGGTCGAGTGGTGGAAGCTGATGGAAGAGCGAGGCACCCGAAGGGATAAGCCGATGAAGCCTCAGGTGGTCGCCTGGGAGCTGGGCAAGAGATTAAGGTCTGATGCCATTGTCTCGTCGGATTCAGGAACCATCGCAACCTGGTTTGCGCGGCAGATTCGTGTCCAGCGCGGGCAGAAGTATTCGTTGTCGGGCACACTCGCCAGCATGGCCAATGGCCTGCCATATACGATCGCCGCGCAAATCGCTTATCCCGAGCGACAATGCGTTGGCTTTGTCGGCGATGGCGGCTTTTCCATGCTGATGGCCGAGTTCGCGACCTGCGTGAAGTATCGGCTGCCGGTCAAAATCATCGTGATCAAGAATAATACTTTGGGCATGATCAAATGGGAGCAAATGGTCTTCTTGGGCAATCCTGAATACGGTTGCGAGCTGCAGCCGATCGATTTTGCCGCGTTCGCGCGTGCTTGCGGCGGCACCGGTTTCACCATCGAAGAGCCGGCGTCGTGCGGCGCTATTCTCGACCAAGCTCTGGCGGATCCCGGGCCGGTGATTATCGACGCGGTGGTGGATCCGTTCGAGCCACCGATGCCGCCGAAAATTACTTTCGCTCAGGCGAGTCATTTTGCCGAATCCCTGGCGCGCGGCGAACCTAACCGATCGAAGATCGCCTGGACTGTTCTTTCGGACAAGGTGCGAGAGCTGATTTGAGAGGGGAGCCAATGCCGCAGATCATCGCAAGCCGCGACGCTGCAAGAGCGGGTTAATGAGCGCATCTCGTCGTAGTCTTGTCGGCCCAAGGAATTTACCCGGGCGCACCCGCCGCGGGCGTTCAACATTCCTTCGGTAAAACTCAGCGAGAAGTTGATTGCAGCCTGGATAAGAGAAACGCCACAATCGTTCATTGTTATGACTACCAGTGAGACTTTGCTCCCAGAGCCGCGTCGCGGCTCGAGAGTTTCGGCTTCATTTGTGGTTCCTGAATTCTGTGGTGGGGGCCAGACAGACAGCGGTTCAAGGTCGATTAGGCGCAGGCAAATTTAGCAAGGATGATTCTCATTTGAAGCGGCCGCGATCTGGATGGATTAACGGACTAGTTGTATTTAGCGAATTCTGTTTCCTGCTCTGGCTCGAGTACCGCCGGCCGTTGCGCCGCCCCGTTGAACCGAAACTCAGGCGCAGCGCAAGGAATCTTTCGTTTGCGGTGTTGAGCGGAGTTGCTCTGCAAGTCACGGAGCGGCCGCTTATCGCCGCGCTCGTTTCAACTGTCGAGCGCCGCCGATGGGGGTTACTCAAACAGTGCTCGATGCCGCGCTGGCTCGAAGTGCCGCTTGCGGTGGCGTTGATGGACTACACGCTTTATCTCTGGCATGTGCTCATGCATCGATCATACTGGCTGTGGCGGCTGCATCTTCCTCATCACGTCGATCTCGATCTCGACGCTTCGACCGCGCTGCGCTTTCACTTCAGCGAGCTTGTGGTTTCGATCGCTTGGAGGGCCGGCCAGGTGGCACTGATCGGGGTTTCGCCGCGCGCGTACTCCGCTTGGCAGAAGCTGTTGATGTTTTCCATCCTGTTCCACCATTCCAATGTCGAGCTACCGATTGAGCTCGAGCGTTGGCTCAGTCGGATTATCGTCACGCCGCGTTTGCACGGCATCCATCATTCGACTATCCGCGACGAGACCGACTCGAACTGGTCGAGCGGATTGACATTGTGGGACTGGTTACATGGCACCTTGAAGCTCAATGTGCCGCAGCAAGCAATCACCATCGGCGTTCCTGCCTACCGGCAAAGTCGGGACGTTAGTCTTCCGAAGATTATTCTGATGCCATTCGTAAGCCAGCCGCCCAGCTGGCAACTGCCGGGAAATGGAGAGCCTCGACGAGAAGCTTTGCCGGCGTCCCGCAGCCGACTGGTGGTATGAGAGATGACGGAGTGATGGAGTACCGGAGTGGTTACGAGAGCATCAACACTCCAGTATTCCAGCTGTTCAAAGAAGGAAGGTGCGCTATGAACCTGGAATTGAGCCGAAACGGAAAGCTCACTCCGCAGCAGCTACGTCAACAGCTCCAGCAAGGGGAGACTTCGGATTTGCGGCGGCGGCGCGGTGTTATTGGCTTGTCGCTGGTCGGTATGGGATGCATGACGGCGGTGACTTTGTTGCAGACCGGCATCGTCAAGCACCTTCCCGATCCGCCGATCGGCAATTTCGATTCCGATCGAGTGAACTCGTCAGATACGGCTTATCGCCTTGGCGCTCCGGACGGCTCGATTTCGCTGGCGAGTCTAGCCGCAAATATTCCGATTGCGGCATTTGGCGGCGCCAATCGCGTGCAAACCAAACCTTGGGTTCCGCTGGTCGCAGCGCTGAAAGCGGCGGGTGAGGTGCTGGCCGCCAGTTGGTATTTCTATCAGATGCCGGCAAAGGAAAAGGCGTGGTGCGGCTACTGCATCGTGGGGGCCATGGCAAACATCGGCATCGCGGTTCTAACCATACCGGAGGCTCGAAAAGCCATCAGTGTTTTGATGAGTGAAACTACAAAAGCGCAGTGATCGGGTTAGGCGCCAATCGCTGTGAAACGAGGGAGGAGAGATGAAAAGACCTGTGCAACCGGACCCAGTACGGCCTCAACGAAAAAACGTCGATGTCGAACGCCGAGCTGATAAGAATGAGAGTGAAGAGCGCCCGCGCAGGCAAAACCGCGGCAGGCGTGGGTCCGGGCCAGAGCGCGAGCCCTCGACGCGAAAAGATCGCGGCCGATCGTAACTGAAGTTTCACATCGTACAAGCGATTCATTCCAGATCGGCAACAACCCGGGGAGGCTTTCCCTTGCGAACGTCTTCAATACTAAACTCACGCATTTAAAAGCTGGCTCTTACCTCGCCTAGAAAGTGTCTCCGTTGATCTCGATTATTATTCCCGCGCGCAATGATGCCGTTGCCTTGCAACGCACCCTCGAGCATCTGCAGCAGTTGACCGGGATCGCTGGCGTAGAAATCCTCGTAGCCGGATCGGGTGACTTGAGATCAACCGAACGAGCGGTAGCGAGTCGCGCGCGACTGATTTGGCCGGCGCATTCGAGCCGTTCGGCCCTCATGAACTCGGCCGCTGATATTGCAAGCGGCGATATCCTCTTTTTCCTTCATGCCGACTCTTTGCCGCCACGGGATGCCTTGGCACGGATACACTCGCTGCTGGAAGACCCGAAAATTCTTGGCGGCGCGTTCGAGCACCGCTTTCTCGAAACTAGCTGGAGCCTGCGCGTGATAAGTTGGATCAACCGGCGGCGCTACCGGCTTACTCGCAACTACTATGGCGATCAGGGAATCTTCGTGCGCGCCAGCGTTTTTCGGAATCTCGGCGGCTATCGCGATCTTGGCCTGATGGAGGATCTCGATCTGAGCCAGCGCTTGAAGCGAAGCGGCCGGACGGCGTTGATTCGCCGCCCGCTGGTGACTTCCGGCCGGCGATTTCTTGATCGTGGTCCGTGGCGTACGTTCGCCTTTATCGTCTGGTTGCTTTTTCTTCATACGTTGCGGCTGGATACGCAACGATACGCGCGGCGTTGGCAAGGGCCGCCCGATGGGGTTCCCGGCAGCCGGTGGACCCGAGTCAGGTGGAGAATCGGTATATGAGAGCAGTGAGCGGGGAAGGCGCGATCTTGATCACCGGAAGCACCGGCTTTATCGGCCGGCATGTCACGCGCCGCCTGTACCAAGCTGGACGACGGGTGATTGCGCTCGCTCGCAGCCAAGGCGGTGTCCCTGGGACAAATCGATTGAAAAGTCTCTTGGGAATACCAGCCGGCGACAACGGCCTGGAAATGATCGAGAGCGATCTCACCCAGCCGGGCGCAGGCCTTGGGTCGTCTGAGGTCGCGCGATTGCGCGCCAACGTGCATACGGTCATTCATTGTGCCGGCGACACCAGTTTTTTTCCTCAAATAACAGCGGACTCACGGGCAATTTTCATCGATGCTCCTTTGGCGTTGCTCCAAGCGCTCCGTCCGGGGCGCCTGGAACGCTGGTGCCAGCTCTCCACAGCCTTTGTTTGTGGCCGGCGCGGCGGCGCCATCTTCGAATCTGAAGGCACGGTGGGGCAAAAGTTTCACAACCCCTACGAGGAAATCAAGCTCGAGTCCGAGATCGCGTTAAAAGAATTCTGCGCAAGATTCGGAATCGATCTGCGGATTCTAAGACCCAGTGTCGTCATCGGTCCGGAGTCCTCGACCCAAGGCGGAAGCCCCTCGAGTCTACTGTATCAATTCATCCGTTTAGCAGCGACGCTTTCGGGGCGCGGCAAAAGAGCGCAACTTGCCGTGCGCATTCAGGGACGGCCGTCCGCTCATTTCAACATCGTTCCGATAGAGTATGTGAGCGCAGCCATTGAAGTGTTGTCTGAGCAGCCCGCCGCGGCGGGCGGAACCTTTCACCTGGTTGTTTCCCAACCGCCAACGCAAGCAGCGATGTTGCAGATGATCACTTCCCGGGTAGGTGGCAATGGATTGAGATTGATCGATGAACGCCGCGAACCGATGCTCGGTGCCTCATCGCTGGAAAATAGAGTGGCGCGCATGCTCTCGCCATACCGGGAATATCTCGAGCAGGATGTCAGCTTCGATGATAGCGCCGCGCGTTCTCTGTTGGGGCCTGCAGGAATCACTTGTTCAAGGCTCGATGAGAAAACGATCGATGATTTCGTCGCTATGGCTTTGTCTCAACCCTGCCATCGCGTTCCCGCCCGATCTCGTCGCCAAGAGCGTAGCCGCGCCTAATTGCAAATGGAGTCTCTGCTGTGACCCTTTGGAGACCGAAGTGGCTTAATGATCCTTGAGTTTTGTCTCCTAAGTGACGTATTGTCACAGCCGCGCGGATTTCCCTCCTAGGTCAGATCCTAGAGCGCATTCTCCGTTCGAGAATGGAGTCGATTTGTCGACTAGGATCAAGCATAAAGTAGATAAAGAACAGGAGATTCCAAATTTCCGTAATGCTCAGCTCTCTTGGCGGTGCTTGGCCGGTCCTGTTGCTGGCGAAAGATTGTAGGCCGTATTCACCAGAGAAATATGGCTGAAGGCCTGCGGGAAATTGCCGAGAAGCCGTCGTCGTATGGGGTCGTATTCTTCGGACAGCAAGCCCACATCATTGCGCAGATCTAAAAGCCGCTCGAAGAGTTTCAAAGCATCATCGTGTCGGCCGAGCATCGCAAAATTATCCGCCAGCCAGAAAGTGCAGGCGAGAAAGGCGGCCTCGCCTGGCGGCAGGCCGTCGACATGTTCTTTTGTCGGATAGCGCAAGACGAAACCGTCGATCACCAGCTCGCGCTCGATGGCCTCGACCGTGCCTTTTACACGCGGGTCGCTCGCCTGCAGAAATCCCACCAGGGGTATCATCAACAGACTCGCATCAAGATCTTTCCCGCCGTAATACTGTACGAACGTATTGCGCTGATGGTCAAAGCCGTTGTGAAAAATATCCTGACGCATGGTCTCGCGAAGGGCGCGCCAGCGTTCTACCGGACCTTGCAGGCCAAAACGCTCCACACCCTTGATCATACGGTCGACCGCGACCCAGGCCATGATTTTGGAATGGGTGAAATGCCGGCGTGGTCCGCGCATCTCCCAAATCCCTTCATCCGGCTCGCGCCAACCCGACTCGAGAAAACCCATAAGGGCGTACTGCACGCGCCAGGCGTTTTCGTCAGGACCAAGTCCTGCGCGCCGGGCCAGGTGCATCGCGTCCATTAACTCGCCATAGACATCCAACTGGAATTGTTGCCATGCCGCGTTGCCGGTCCGGACCGGAGCGGAGCCTTCGTAACCCGGCAGCCAGGCTAATTCCAACTCGGTTAGCCTGCGCTCCCCGGCCAAGCCATACATGATATTGAGCTGTGATGGTTTACCGGCTACCGCCCGGAGCAGCCACTCTCGCCAGGCGCAGGCTTCATCGGTGTAACCCGCGAGCATCAAAGCATAGAGAGTAAATGTAGCGTCTCTCACCCAACAATAACGATAGTCCCAATTGCGCACACCGCCGAGCTGTTCGGGAAGTGATGTGGTAGGCGCGGCGACGACCCCGCCGGTAGGCGCATAGGTGAGCGCTTTAAGCGTGATCAGCGATCGCAAGACGGCTTCGTGCCACGGCCCGGAGTAGGTGCAGTGATCGGACCAATCTTTCCACCAGCTTTGGGTATGGGCGATAACTTCCGCCGCGTCGATGGCTGAATGCTTCGACTGATACGATGGGTGCCACATCAGCACAAAAGGGATCTGCTCTCCTTCAGCCACTATAAACTCAGCTTCGGTGGTAAAATTTTCGCCCCGCAGTGGCACCGCTGTCTGTAGATCCAGAGTATCGGGGCCGCCCACTGCGCGAATGCCGTACCCGGTCCGGCGTACCCAGGGAATAACGGAGCCGTAGTCGAAACGTATGATGAGCTGCATTTGCATGCGCACTTGGCCGCGTCTGCCGATCACCATGCGCACCAGATCAGGTTCTTGACTGCGCGGCGGCATGCAATCGATCAAGGTGACAGCGCCGTCGTCGGTCTCATAATCGGTTTCGAGCACCAGCGTGCCTTCGCGATATCGACGCTGGATCTGTCGAATCGCGCCAGCCGGAGAGATTAACCAGCGGCCGTGATCTTCACTCCCGAGCAGCGCCGAGAAACAGGCGCCCGAATCGAATCGCGGAAAGCAGAGCCAATCTATCGAGCCATTGCGCGCCACCAAAGCGGCGGTATGGCAGTCGCCTATCAATGCGTAATCTTCGATCCGTGATGACATCAGTCTTCCTTCTGCCGGGGAGAATGCCTCAAGTAGGATTGCTGAGGACGTGATCGATAGTGCGCTCAAGCATTTTCGCGTTTCATGTTCGTTGCCTTCCGATCATGCGTCCTCGAGCAGCCGTTGCGCAAG
>JAICEJ010000145.1 GCA_025924215.1 Candidatus Binatia bacterium | reverse complement strand
GCGCTCAATAATTTCGGTGTCGAACCGTTTCTCGATGCGCTCTTGAATCTAGCGCCTGAGCCCAGCGCGTTTGAGAAGAACGGAACTGTGCTTCAGCCCAGGAACGAATCCTTCACCGGATTTGTTTTTAAGATCCAAGCCAATATGGATCCGCGGCATCGTGACCGGATGGCCTTTCTACGCATTTTATCCGGGCGTTTTGAAAAAGATATGACGGCCTATCACTCCCGGTTGCAGCGGGAGGTGCGGCTAACGCGAGCGTACCGGATCTTTGCCCGAGAACGGGAGCCGGTGCGGGAGGCGTTTGCCGGCGATATCATCGGCGTCATCAATCCGGGTCTGTTCGTTATTGGCGACACAGTAACCACGGGAGAGCCGGCGGAGCTCATTGATATCCCCCGTTTTCCCCCGGAACACTTCGCAGTTCTCGTTAACCAAGAGATTGTTCGTTATAAGCAGTTCCACAAGGGATTGTCACAATTGGAGGAAGAGGGTGCGGTCCAGGTCCTATATGCCGCAGGGAACGCCCGCCGCGAGCCGATTCTCGCGGCGGTGGGAGCCCTACAGTTCGATGTCGTTTTGGCTCGCTTACGGCAAGAGTATGGTGTTGAGGCCAGAATTGAGCGGCTGCCATTCACATGTGCTCGCTGGATCAAGGGCCAAAGCATCGAGCGAATGACTCTGGGCAGTGGTGTATTGCGCTGCCGCGATCACAACAGCGAGACGGTGGTGCTTTTCGCGTCCGATTGGCATCTTGAATATTTTCGCAAAGAGAACCCGAATATTGAAATCGTCACGCTGGGCTCGCCCTGGATGACCAAAAACTAAAACACACCATTCGTAACGCGCCGGCTTCACTAACTATCCGCGCTATGCGCCAGAACATCGTGTCGATAAAGTAGCAGCCTTGATGAAAGCAAAATACCCTGCGATTAAATTTGTCATGCAGGGCGAAAGTCAGGGTCTGTGAAAGCTGGATTGAACTTCATCCTGGAAAAGCAGGCCAGTCGATCCAAGGCACGGGCGGCAAAGTTCTTCACCCTTCATGGCGAGGTCCAAACTCCGATCTTCATGCCTGTCGGAACCCAGGCAACCGTCAAAGGCCAGACACTCGACAATTTGAAGGCGGCTGGCGCGCGGGTGCTTCTGGTCAATACCTATCACTTGCTGCTTCGCCCCGGGGCTGATGTTCTGAAGAGCTTCGGCGGCATTCACAGCTTCATGAATTGGCATGGGCCGGTGCTCAGCGACTCCGGCGGATTTCAGATCTTTTCTTTGCCGCGCTTCAGAGAGATCAACGAAGAAGGCGCTCGTTTTCAAAGTTACGTCGATGGACAGTCGTATCTCCTGTCGCCTGAATCGAGCATCGAGATGCAGAAAGCGATCCGCAGCGATATCATGATGGCTCTCGATGTGTGCATCCCTGCAACGGCGCCCTATGCTCAAGCTCAATCCGCGATGGAGATCACCCATGATTGGGCCCGGCGTTCGCTGCGCGCCAGAGGCGATTCGGGTCAAGCCCTATTTGGAATTGTTCAGGGCGCCTGCCATGCCGATCTCAGGATCATCAGCGCCGAATTCTCAAGCAGTCTTCCCTTTGACGGACTGGCCATTGGAGGTTTGGCAGTAGGCGAAACTCATCGCGAGCGCTACGATGTGACGGCGCTGGTCACAGAACGACTGCCGGAGAGTCTCCCTCGTTATCTCATGGGGGTGGGGACACCGATCGACATTCTCGAGAGCGTTCATCGCGGCGTCGATATGTTCGATTGTATCATTCCCTCTCAGCTGGCCCGCCGGGGAGTGGCGTTCACGTCGCGAGGCAAGCTGCAGATGCGCCGGTCGGTGCACAAGTTTTCACAGGAACCGTTGGATACTCGGTGCGATTGCAGCAGTTGCCAACAGCATTCGCGCGGCTACATCCACCATCTCATCAAGTGCGACGAGGTTTTAGGGTGGCATCTTCTAGGCGTTCACAACATGACTTTCTATCAGCGCCTTATGAGCGAAATGAGAAAGAGCATTTTGGCTGATGACTTTCTCTCTTATTACGAGACTAAACGATTCGAGTTGACGCGCGGCGACGAAGACAATCCCGTGAGCCGCCCGCGAAAAAGCCCCAAGCCATCTCAGCCCAGCTGCCTGGGCGATTATGAAATCCACACGTCCGCGCAGGGTTTCTCCAGCATACGCCAGATCAGCTCGGGCGAGATCATGCACTCGGTGAATGCTCCGGATGACGAGGCCAATAGACTTTATGTGGAGCAGTCGTGTCTTGCCGCCCGGTTACTGGAGCAGGAGAGCGAGAGAACCGAGCTGGTCATCTGGGATGTCGGCCTCGGCGCGGCGTTCAACGCCATGGCGGTGATTCACTGTTTTGAAAGTAGTTTGGCTAAACCAGGCGCGCTGGTTAGGCGGTTGCGTCTAGTCAGCTTCGAACGTGATTTAGATCCGCTCCTGCTCGCTCTAAGATACCCGAGCCGCTTTCCTCATCTTCGACACGGCGCGCCTTACCATATTCTTGAAAACGGCAAATGGAAACATGATTCGAAACTGCTCCGCTGGGAGCTTCACAAAGGCGACTTCAGGGATTTCATCGAATCAGCGAAAGCTCCCGAAGTTATCTTTTACGACCCGTTCTCGTATAAGACGGACGGCGCGCTTTGGACGTGGCAAATTTTTTCGCGGATGGTTAAGCGTAGCAGGCCGAAATCCACGGAACTCTATACGTACTCAGCTTCGACTGCGGTTCGAGGAGCTCTTTTGGCAGCGGGCTTTTTTGTCGCGCAAGGCATCGGCACAGGGCCTAAGTCGGATACCACGATCGCTTTTACCAGCGTAAGCGGGTTGCAAGATCATCCGCTCTCTCCTCGACTGCTAGGGCGATCATGGCTCATGCGTTGGCGACGAAGTGACGCGAAATTTCCTGCGACCATAGGAGAGCCAGAAAAGTCTGATTTCCAGAGGCTCATTGAGACCCATCCGCAGTTTTCAGGGAATCTGTAGAGTTAGATGAGCAACTTCCGATATACACACGGAGCGGCCATTGATTCTTGACCAAGGCGAAAATCGTTGTTGTTGAACGGCCGCTCCTGGTATGTTTTGAAGAACCGGCGTGTTCCTCTTATACCGCGATCATCTCGATCCGCTGGAGCTCTTCTTTGGAGAGCGCGAATTGCTCGGCTTGCAGGTCTTCTCTCATGTGTTGTTGGCTCGTGGTTCCGGTCAACGGCAACATGCCAATCTGCATGGCGAACCGGAAGATGATCTGCGCGGCGGTGGCGCCTAACCGTCTGGCGATTTGTTGAACTTGCGGAGCAGCGAGAACTTCTCTGTTGGCGGTCAACAGTGAAAAGCCTTGATAGATGATGCCGTGGCTTTGGCAGATTTCTCTCACGTCTTTATCCCATGCGAGCACCGCATAACAGCGGTTCTGCACCACCATCGGTTTATGATCCGCCTGTTCACAGAGCTCGATAAGTTGCCCGGCCGTGATGTTGCTGACGCCGATCATTTTCGTTTTCCCCGATTGATAAAGCGCTTCCATCGCCGACCAGACCTCCCAATCCGCTTCTCCCAAACCGCGCCGCGAAAAAGGCGCGTGCAAAACGTAGGAGTCCACGTAATCGGTGGCTAGGTGAGCCAATGAGCTGGCAAAGGATTGCTGAACCTGTGTTGTGAGATCGGCGGTGTGATCGTAAGGCGTCCGGTTGTCCTGGCCCCCGGCTGGAGTAAATTTGGTCTGAAGAAAGAGGCTGTTCCGCTTGACTCCCTGCTGCTGCAGCGACTTCAGCGCTTCACCTACCAGAGCCTCCTGATAATGGATTAACTGATTGGCGGTATCGATGGCTTTGAAGCCGGCTGCTACGGCCATTATCACCAATTCGGCAGTGGCCTCTTTTTTCCATGCCGTACCATACATAAAAGAGGGCACTGCCACATTATTATAAGCGCGCAACATGATTAATCTCCCGGCCGCGGATAATCAGTTTCTATCAAAAGGTGCGCTCAAAATCGACGTGCTGACTCGAAACTCACTTGAATGCCCAGCGCTATTTCACCCGCAGAAGAAAACCGTCTTTCGTCGAGCGAGCTAGGCTCGGTTAACGACGGCCATAAAGTTTGTTGATGAAGCCGCTGCTTCGCAGTTGATCGACGAAGCGCAAGTCGACAAAATCTTCTGCTTTGGCCTTTGCCGCCTTGGGATCCCATGAGGATTGCACTTCCAATGTGTTTCTCAGTCCCTCCACGGTCGGGTAGGTATCCTCGACAAAAAGCTGACTATATGCCGAATAAGCCCCTTCAAGGATCGCGCGACTAGGCCCACGGGTGTATTTGCTCATTATTCTGATGGATTCTTCCTTGTTCGTTTTGAAGAAGTGAACCCCCGCTGCAATCGCCTCGACCATACTCTGGACCACGTTGGGTTGCTCGCGAATCATCTGCCTGCTCGTAACCGTGCAAGTATAAAGAAACGGAACTTTGAGCGCTGCCATGTCGATAACGACCTTCAGTCCGTTACGTTCTCCTTGGATTTTCTCGGCATCGCTAACGATGGTGAAGTCGGTCTGCCCCGCGATCACTGAAGCGATGCGCGCCGGACCGCCGCCGACAGTGATCGCCTTTATTTGATTATAGGAAATGCCAACCTGTTTGAGCGCGAGACGCAGGGCAAAATCCGCCGCCGTTCCCGGAATATGCACCGCCGCCGTTCTTCCTTTTAACTCTTCCCGTGATTTGATGTTGGCTTTACCGACGACGTAGTAAGGCAAAGTGTTGACCACCCCATTGACGATTGCGATATCACCGCCGGCGATCCGGCCGTTGATCGCCGAAGTTCCCACCGCTTCGGTAAAACTCAAGTCACCCGCCAAAAGGCTCTGGATCCCCCGGGTGCTGCCGTCGATGAAGACCAGGTCGATGTCTAAGCCGTATTTTTTGAACAGTCCTGCTTCCTTGGCGATCCAGGCCGGCACGGACGAGCTCGGAGAATCGGAGATGTAAGCCGACAGCAGCTTGCTCTGCGCAGGCGCGCTTGTTCCAACTATCACTGAAAGACAAAGGAATAAAATCAAGCCGCCAACAGAAGTAATTCATACGGTCCTCTCTGCAAATGATGATTAAAGCCCGATCGCCAACAATCTTTATTGCGCATTCGCCAGAGCCCGTCCAACGAGACGGTTGCTTTAAGCCACACAAACTAGTGAGGAGCATGAATAGCTGCTGCAATATACCAAGGAGGTATACCATCATGCATGATCTTCCAGCGGCAGTCACTTGTCGTGCAACTTTAGTCAGCCAGCGTGTCTGGAGAGGGCGGGCATAACCTGCCCGGCAAGGAGTTTGATAGATTCCTCGTAATCCGGGCCGAGCTTGGCAAATGCAACCTGATCGTAACCGAACCTTTCCGCCGCGCCGACCAAGTCGATAATCTGATCCCTAACTTCTTCCGGCGTGCCCGCAGCGTAATAGATCTTAACCATATGTTCGGTGACCAGCTCAGAAGCTTCCTCCACGGTGGCTCCGGCTTCGAACGCTCTTTTAAGGCTAAGCACTTGCTCCCGGGTCACGCCCATTTTGCCATACTCATCGGCGGTGAAACCCAAAGCTTCCCATTGTAGAATTGAATGAGCCACCTGGCGCTTGGGAAACTCGATCGCTTTAACCCGGTCGCTGGAGATCGACACGTTAAGTTCACACACCTTGTGCAATCGTTTTGCGTGGTCGATTTCCTGTGCGGCATGATCCGCGGTGGCGAGCATGCCGGGGAGCCGTCCGGCTTTGAGCATCGGGATATACGTTCCCGAGCTGATCAAGCCGTCCATGATACGGCCGCACATTCGCAGCGCCTGTGGGCCGTTGCCGCCGCCGTAAAACTTAAAACTCGATCGAGGTTTGAAAGCGAGGCGAAACCTTCCGCGTGGATTAAGGTGGTAAAATTCTTGAAGAAATGGGTAGTCAGCATAGTTCAACTCTTGACCGCTCAATGCCTGCCGCAGCAGCTGAACTGTTTCGCGGACCATGGCAACAGGCCGAAGAGGCTGAACGTGCTGGGGGGATTGTCCGAGATCACCTCTCGCAATCCCCACGCTTATCTCCCGATCTTCGCACAGCTCGGAAAGTGCGCCGAGCGAGTCGGCGACATCCAAGGGGTTATGAAAGTACGGCACCATGATCGCGGTGCCGAGGCGGATCGGTACCTTTGAGGCGATCGCCGTGAGCACGACAATCTGACTCCGGTAACGAATATTATCGTTGACCCAGATCTGCTGAAAACCGTTGTCGACGGCGAGATGAGCCAGTCGAACCAAGTCTCGAACCGTATATTGATTAGCTAGATGAGTGACAAATTGCAGCCCGAGCTCTCCGTTGAAAATTGCCATGTCTAGTCCGTTGGTTTACTGCATCTATGACATGCTCGTGCTGTGTGCGGCAAGCTTCAGAATGACCAACTCGGCAAAAAATTATGATCGAGCAAACTCGCAGAGTTTTTCGGTCAAGGTCTGAAAAGCGGGACGGGATTACTCCACCGAGCAAGGTTGGACGGCCTTCAGTGGATCGCCTCGCGGTGTGGCCGGAATGTGAAAGGTAAAGGGGCGCTACACTCTAATCCGGAACCAGCTAACCATCATCCGCGCTCAAACAGGCGGGCCGGCTAGGGTTTCGCGCTTATCTTTCTTCGAAAAGATCCGGTTTGCCATCATCGATCCACTTCATGGCGAAATCGTATCCCCGCGATATGGCATCGTCTGCCGTGTCGAAGCGGCCGCCATAATCAGTAAACGTCTTTACTCCCGCGTCAGCGCCCTGCTTCGAAACGACCCATGTAAATGTCCACTGATGCGTGTGCGGAACGCGTAATGCGCTCACTCGAATAACGTGTCCGTTGTAATGGGCTTCCATTGCTCTCCCCAATTTTCAAAATCGGCTTACAACGTTCTCGTTACATTTCTATGAAGTCTAGCACTCAGGGACAGGAGAAAAAGATAGGTGCCACATATTGATAAAACAGGGGGGTTTAAGGCCCGGCGGGTTACCGCCGATCATCTGTCCGTCAGAAGAGGAGGTTTCTTGTCCCAAATCCGAGTCTGAAAGAGCTGCAAACTTCAGGGGTGATACAAGATGGCAAGCGTCACCTGGACGAGAGGAATCATCGTTTAACCGTCTCAGGCTAGTGGCTGTGAACCCGAGCTTCGCTCCAGTCCGCATCTGCTAGCCCGGAGGCTTTATCGACTAAAGGTGCAGACGATGCGCTCATTAGCATTGCTCTCCATGTACGACGTATTAGATGCGATTCGGAGACGTCTGTTTTCTCTTGGCATCTCGCTTGCTGCATAGACTTGCGTCAGACGCGCTGAACGTCTGGAGATTCACGCCTCAGCAGACAAACTGCTTTTACGAAACGTATTTAGCCGTAAGTTGTGAAAGGTACTAACTGTGCTCGCGCGAGTTCAAGGAGGTTTGATGGATGCATTAGAACTTTTGAAACAGGATCACGCGAGAGTAAAAAAATTATTCGACAAAGCTGAAAGCGCTGATGACCGGGAGCAGAAACGCATTTTCAGTCAAATTAAAAGTGAGTTGGAGATGCATGCCCATCTCGAAGAGAACATTTTTTATCCTGCCATGCAGAGGTACGATGAACTAAAAGAGTTGATCGCCGAGTCGCTCAAAGAACACAATAATATGAAAACGCTCCTCCAGAAGATGGCTACTCTCTGTGATCGTGAAGATTTCGAAGACAAGCTTGAGGAACTGATCGATAGCGTGGAACTTCACGCCGAAGATGAGGAAGAGGGAAAGATGTTCCCTAAGGTCCGTGAGCTTGTCAGCGCCAACGAACTTCAGAAATTAGGCGCTCAACTACAGGCCGCCAAAGGCCAGCGTAAAGCGAGCTGAGCAGTCTGAACGCACCAGATTGCTATTGGCGCGGGATGTGAGTTGCTATAGGCTGTGATGACTTTAACCGCGGGCGGGCAATTCGATTTTGAAAGTCGTTCCGGCTCCCTCTTCGCTTTCGACGGTGATGGCGCCGTTATGATCGTCGAGAATGGTTTTTACAATGAACAATCCGAGGCCGGTGCCTTCGGTATTGACCGAGCCTTCGAGACGCTTGAACTCCCGAAACAGATTAGGCAACTCTCGTTTAGGAATTCCAATGCCGCTATCCTTGATGCTCAGTGAAATCTTGCCTGCGATCATCCGCGAAGATAGAGCGATGGCGCCCCCTGGCGGTGTGTATTTGATGGCGTTATCGATCAAATTCCAAAGCACCCTTTCTAGCTGATTCTGATCGCCATGACAGGGCTTTAGATCATCCGCAAGTTCCATACGGACGTCCAGATCTTTCTTACGGAGGGCGACGGTTTGCTGCCGTATGATGTCTCTGAGTATGGGATTGATCTCTACCGCAGTCTTACTGGCTTCCGCCTTAGGTGTCACTAGTTCAGACACGTTCAAAAAGCCGATGACCAGGTTTACTATACGGTCGATGTTTTCGCGGATGCATTTGAGCGATAGAGTTTGCTCAGCCGGGTTGGGTTGTCCGCCAAAGGAGCCGGCGAGCAATTCGGCATGGCCGAGAATGACCGAAAGGGGCGCTTTAACATCATGCGCAAGGGCACATACCACCTGACGTTTGAATTCTTCGGTTTGTTTAAGCTGTTCGATTCGTCTCTTATCCCGTTTTACCTCGTTGGTGAGATGGCCGTACAGAACCGATATGCCGAGCATGAACGGAACTCGCAGTAGCAGGTCCGAGTTGATAGCCGAGATGTCGATTTGCTGCGAGCTAATGAAGATCAGAAAGATGGCACTTAACAATGTGCAACCAACCACAATATGTATCAGGTTTTCTCCGGTTGCGGCGATGAACACGCAAAAGAAAAAAAGCGCCAGCAAGTCCCACGGCGCGCTCTGAGTCAATCCGATCGCGGCAAGAATGAGGATCGAGTCAAAAGTTAGAAGTTTCGCCTCGATGTTGTTCCCCGCAAAGATCTTGAGCGGCATTCGCTGAAGTGCCGCCGCTGAGATAATGCAAAGAATTATCAGCGCCAAGGGCAGCGGAGCGCCGAGACTCCACGCCTGACCGGATAAGATTAAATAGGATGTGCCGACCGCAACAAACCACTGGAGTGCGATAAGCGCATTGCGGTTTTCTGCCGGCGTAATCTTTGTGTCGTTGCAGGTCAAATCATTCCTGAAAAGGCCTATAATCTGATTGGCAACGTCGGCTAGTGAATTCGTTCGGGCAATGTCAGACATTTTGCCGTTTTGCGGGCCCAATCCGAGTCTCAGCCAAGTCAGTTTGAGCATTTCAACCATTGAGCCACTAGGAATCTGCGGTCGGCGCTTGGTTTCTAAGCGGTTCACATCAATGATGGATCGTCGATACCTGGCGAGCAACCAATGTGCCAGAATGCAAGTTACAGTGTGTTCAACGACTTACGTGCACTGAAACCAGCTCATTTGTGACAAAACGGTTAATCCTCGGAAAAGACGGCCAAAACTGAGCCTTCAGCTCAGGATGAGTAAAGTTGCAAAGCAAGTCGCAGCTCATCGAAAGCTGTGTTCTTGTCTTGTGAACCCGCAAGTGCTGAGGGGAGGTTTGGCTGAGTCGTGTTGTGGCGAGTCATTGATGAAAACAGCCGGACAACAGGACTTCAATAGTAATGGGAATAAACTGTATTTGTGAGTCGAAAGACGACAGCGATAGGACGCTTGCAGTGAACAGACTAGCCCTGCTAATGAGCTGGCCAGAATTCTTTTCAAGGGCAAGTTCGGATGATGGTGATCGGATCGATCAAAACCCAGTTGTGAAATCACCATATTCGGTGGCGGGTTGACCCTCTTGCAATGACTATTGTTATCATTGCATGAGTGGAATGAACAAGGAAATTCTTAACATCGGGCTCACCACGGCGCTCCTGATTGCGATTCCGGCATGCGCCAGTCAAAGGCCTTCACTTCATTCCAACGAACACTTGATGCGGGTTGGATCTAGCGTTGCCGAGCGTGACATCGATCTATGCATCCAACAGGTGGAAGTTGCTCGCGAAGGTCAAGAGAATCTTGCGG
>JAICEJ010000144.1 GCA_025924215.1 Candidatus Binatia bacterium | reverse complement strand
GAGAAGCCACACAGAACCTGAATGCTTATCTAGAGACGCAGCCGACGACCACCGTTGTTGCTTCAATCAGAAGAGCGGTTGGCGAGTAAGACGGACAATGTACGGACAATCTGAAAATCAATGCGAGGATGGTATGATAGGCGCACCGATTAAGTTGTTGAAAAGAATGGTGCCGGAGGTGGGACTTGAACCCACACAGGGTTTCCCCTACCGGATTTTGAGTCCGGCGCGTCTGCCATTCCACCACTCCGGCACGGCGGTATTATTAATAACCAAGCATGGTTTCGGATACAAGAGGAGGTGGGGAAAGGATTGATGATAAGCAGCAAAATCTAAAACGATCGCCCGTTTTTCTCAACGCGATTTTCACTCGCACGCGCATAGCGCATTTGGATGACGGTGGATCACCACCATCGAGCTCCCACGATGAATCAATGTCTAGAACATCACCTTCCAGCAATCGTTCAGCGAACTCACGCCGGTTAATTTTGGGTTTTTGATATGCTCGAGCTGCGCGCTGTTACTGGCTGGAAGAATGCATCGTTCAAAACCTAATTTTCCTGCTTCCTTGATTCGGCTTTCGGCTTGAGAGATGCCCCGAATCTCTCCGGCCAGCCCGACTTCTCCGAAAAAAACTGTTTTCGGATCGAGAACGTTCTCGCGGCTGCTCGAAGCGATTGCAGCGACGATCCCGAGGTCGACCGCCGGCTCGTCGACATGAACGCCGCCGGCAACGTTGACGAAAATATCCTGATCGAAAAGCTTGGCGCCCATCTTTTTTTCAAGAACCGCGACGAGCAAAGCGACCCGGTTGTGATCTACGCCGATCGTCGTCCGGCGAGGCACGGCTAGGAACGATCGACTCACCAGCGCCTGGAGCTCTATCAAAATAGGTCGTGTGCCTTCGATGCTGCAGACCACCGCCGAACCCGGGACCTGAAGCGGGCGCTCCATCAAGAAGATTTCGGAGGGATTGCTAACCTCTTTGAGTCCCGCTTCCTTCATTTCAAATACGCCGATTTCATTAGTCGAGCCGAAACGATTCTTGACGGCGCGCAGCACGCGGAACGAATGGCCGCGCTCGCCCTCGAAATAGAGCACGGTATCGACCATGTGCTCGAGCAGGCGCGGGCCGGCGATGGCGCCGTCCTTAGTGACGTGACCGATTAAGAAAGTCGTTAGGCCGGTCTTTTTCGCCAGCACGATAATTGAGCCAGAGCTCTCTCTCACCTGGGCTATGCTGCCGGGCGCGGATGGAATCGTGGGACTAAAAATAGTTTGGATCGAATCGATGACAAGCAGCCCGGGTTGGATGTGCTTGACATGCTCTATGATTCTCTCCAAAGAGGTTTCACTGAGAACGAGCAAGTTGGGCGCGACGATGCCCAATCGTTCGGCGCGCATTTTGATTTGCCGCGGTGATTCTTCGCCCGAGACATAAAGGCAAGTAAGTCCTTTCTGGCTTATCGCCGCAAATGCCTGCAGTAACAGGGTCGATTTGCCAATGCCGGGATCGCCGCCGATGAGAATAACCGATCCCGGCACCAGACCGCCGCCCAATACTCGATCGAACTCGCCGATTCCACATTGCAGCCGGCCTTCTTCTGCCGTGTTGATTTCATGAATTGGGGCCGGATCTTCTTTGGTTCCGAGGCTGAGTTCACCGCGTACGCTGGTTGCTCTTTCAAGCCTCTCCTCAGCAAAGGTGTTCCACTCATTGCAGTCGGGACATTTGCCCAGCCACTTGGGCGCTCGATAGCCGCAGCTCTGACAGGCGTAAAATGTTTTGGGTTTGGCCATTATCTTTCTATCAATAAGTTGTCAGAAGAGTTTAATCCAGCGCGAGCGAAAGTAGCAAACCAAGCGGGTGTTGCCAGGACAGAGTGGCGCAATCCACCGGGTCGATCCGGCATGATGAATTATGCGAGCCAGCTATCTAGACTCAAACTATGCAAGTGATAGGCTTTACATGTGGTGACCGAAAAAGCTGGAAACGTTTCGGCCAGCGATTTCTTGCCCCGGAACCGTTCGCTTGAGTCTCTCCGGCAGGCGGCAAAATCGTGTAAAGGATGTGATCTCTACCTCAATGCTACTCAGACCGTTTTTGGCGATGGCCCCGGCCATGCAAGTGTGATGCTGGTGGGTGAGCAGCCTGGCGACATAGAAGATCAAAAAGGTGAACCCTTCGTAGGGCCAGCCGGCCGCATACTTGACCGGGCGCTGGAAGACGCGCGAATTTCCCGCGATGAAGTTTACGTGACCAATGCGGTGAAGCACTTTAAGTGGATCTGGCGTGGCAAGCGGCGCCTGCATCAGAAGCCTTCTGTTCGCCAGCTTGTTGCATGCAGGCCATGGCTCGAGGTCGAAATAGAAGTAGTGCAGCCCGACATTCTTGTCTGCCTAGGGGCTACCGCCGCACAGTCGGTTATCGGTAAGTCTGTAGCGATCATGAAAGAGCGCGGCAAGTTCATCGACTCGGTTCTCGGTAAACTTACCTTTGTCACCATTCATCCATCTGCCATTCTTCGGCAGCGGGACAACGACGACCGCGAACAAGAGTACCATCGTTTTGCTTCCGAGCTGAAACTGGTTAAGGGGAAGCTACAGAGCTTGTCGGCTGCGTGAACGTCTCTCCGCCGTGGTTTCAATCAACTGCCGACCGGTCAATCGCGATCTCGTCTTGCGGTGACAGTACCTCTGTATTATTAGGTCACACCAAATGATGCCGGGATTCATCCAGGACGAACTGCGAGCTCTCAAATCGGCGTCGCTATTTCGCCGTCTTCGGTCTGTAGAGGGCGAGCAAGGCCCGACTTTGATGGTCGATGGGCGCGAAGTGTTAAACTTCTCGTCAAACAACTATCTGGGATTGGCCAATCACCCGGCCCTGATAAAATCCGCAACGAATGCGCTCGGCTGTTACGGCTGCGGGTCGGGCGCCTCGCGTCTGATTTCCGGGAACATGACTCTGCATGAAGAGCTTGAAATCAAGCTTGCTCAATTGAAGGGGACCGAGGCGGCATTAGTCTTTAATTCCGGCTTCCAGGCCAACACAGGGATCATCCCGACTTTGGTTGGCGATGGCGATGTGGTTTTCAGCGATGCGCTCAATCATGCCAGTATCATCGACGGTTGTCGCCTGTCGCGGGCAAGAATCGTCGTATACAGGCATTGCGATGTCGATCAACTGGAAGATGGCCTGAAACGCGCGCCGCGCAGCTCGCGTAAGTTGATCGTCACCGAATCCCTTTTCAGCATGGACGGGGACGAAGCGCCGCTGAAACAGATTGTCGAGCTGTCGGAAAGATACGATGCCATGACCATGGTCGATGAGGCGCATGCCACGGGGGTGTACGAACCGGACGGCGCTGGCCTTGTTTCGCAATTACGGCTAGGCGAGCGCGTGCTCGTGCAGATGGGAACCCTCGGCAAAGCGCTGGGAGGGTTTGGCGCATACGTCGCGGGTAGCGTGGCGCTGCGTGAGCTGCTGATTAATCGTTGCCGCAGTTTTATATTTACAACATCGCTACCGCCTGTTGTCATGGCGATGGGCATTGCCGCTCTTGAATTGATCAAGCATGAGCCCGAGAGGCGCCGCGTGTTGCGCGATAATTGCGCGCGAGTGCGAGATGGATTGGCGAGATTAGGATATTCGCTGGGTGACAGCCGAAGCCAGATCTTGCCGCTGATGATCGGCGACGCCGACGAGTGTATGCGCCTTTCGGATCGATTGCTCGATCGCGGTATTTTTGCTCAGGGCATCCGTCCACCGACAGTGCCGCCAGGAACGTCGCGGTTGCGGATCACGCTTATGGCGACACACACATCGGATCAAATAGATCGAGCGCTCGAGGCATTCGCCGCGGTTTCATTATCGGTCAAGCCGCAATGACTCAATATTACGACAACCTCAAGCAGCTGGATCATAGCCACCTCTGGCATCCGTTCACGCAAATGCAGGAATGGATCCGTGAGGAGCCCTGCATTATCAGCCAAGCCGAAGGGCATTACCTGATCGACATTAACGGCCGCAGGTATTTCGATGGAGTTTCATCACTTTGGTGCAATGTTCACGGGCACCGCAAAAAAGAGCTCGACGATGCCATACGCGGCCAGCTCGACCGCATTTCCCATTCGACATTTCTTGGCCTGAGCCATGTGCCCGGCATTGAGTTGGCGCAAAAGCTCATCGAAGTGGCTCCTCCGGGACTGCAGCGGGTTTTCTATTCCGACAGTGGCGCAACGGCAGTCGAAGTGGCTCTCAAAATGGCGGTCCAGTACTGGCAATTAAAAGGACAAGCCAAGCGCACCCTAATTGCGACACTGGCGGAGTCGTACCACGGCGATACCATCGGCTCCATGAGCATGGGCTATTCTGAAACCTTTCATCGTTATCACAAGAGCCTGCTGTTTCCGGTGGTGCGAATCACGCCGCCGCATGTCTTTCGCTACTATCAGAAAATGACCGGAGATGAGGCGCTTAATGCGGCTGTCGATGAAGCGGAAAGAAAAATTAACGAGAATAGAAATACGCTGGCTGCTCTGGTCGTGGAGCCGCTTATGCAGGGAGCCGCGGGGATGTGGGCCCAACCCGTGGGATACCTGAAAGCGCTCGATGAACTCTGCCGGCGCTATGGAATTCTGTTGGTTCTCGATGAAGTAGCGACGGGTTTTGGTCGCACCGGAAAGATGTTCGCATGCGATCACGCTGGAGTAAGGCCCGACGTTGTCTGTCTGGCCAAAGGAATCACCGGCGGTTACCTGCCACTGGCAGCGACATTAACCAGCGAACAAGTCTTTGCCGCCTTCTTAGGTGACTACAAAGATTATAAAACCTTCTTTCACGGCCATACTTACACGGGCAATCCGCTCGGTTGTGCGACCGCGCTTGCGAATCTCGAGTTATTCCAGAGAGAAAACATCGTCGACAACATGCAGCCGAGAATCTCGTATCTAAACCAGCGGCTCGGAGAAGACTTTCTGCCATTGCCGCACATCAGCGATGTGCGCCAATGGGGTTTCATGGTCGGCATCGAGCTGGTCGAGGATAAGGCCAGCCGCAAAAGTTATCCCGCTGAGAAGCGCATTGGTCACAAAGTGATTATGGAAGCGCGCAAACGCAATGTCATAATCCGACCCCTGGCAGACATCATCATATTGATGCCACCGCTATCGGTTACGGATGCCGAGCTCGCTTTACTTTTGGATACAGTTTACGAGTCTATTCGCGCCGTCACGGAAAACTGATGGGAAAGGGAGTTTTCATCACTGGCACAGACACCGGCGTCGGCAAAACCTTCTTCGCGTGCAAGCTGGCGGCCCTTCTGCGCGAGTCCGGATACCGGGTCGGCGTGATGAAGCCGGCGGAAAGCGGCTGCGCTGAACGACAAGGTCGACTATATCCCGAAGACGCCATTCTTTTGAAAGAGGCGTCCGCCTCTCAAGATCCGCTGGACAAAATATGTCCTTATCAATTGCGTGAACCGCTGGCGCCCAGTGTGGCGGCACAACGCCAAGGCATCACACTGGAAGTCGACAGATTGATGAATGTTTATGACGAGATCAGTTCAGGCCACGACATCACTCTTGTTGAAGGCGCTGGCGGACTAATGGTGCCGCTATTACCCAGCTATACCTACGCCGACTTGGCCAGAGTTCTCAAACTCCCCATTATCGTAATTGCCGCCAATCGTCTCGGTATGATCAATCATCTGTTGCTGACGCTCGAACACGCCCGCTGCAAAGGTCTGCGCGTTCTTGGTTACGTTTTGAACCGGCTGGAAAGCGGCCTACCGCTGGCGGCGGAGACCAACCGTGAAGCTCTTTCGACACTCACTGCAGTGAGATGTGCTGGAGAATTGCCGTTCGGAGCCGCATCTGAAGATGCTTACAATAAAGCCGCGTACTCTTTTGCGGAGCAATTTGATCTTCGGATCATAGATTCGGTGTTATGTGAGCGACCACTTAGGTGATGGCCTATTTTCGAAATCGGCTAAAAGCTCGGATGGATGAAGTGGCCGTGTTTCCATTCCCTCTCATGATTCCACGATAGAGAACAGCCTCTGATGGTACTCTCCGATGCTCGCGAGGATCTTCCCGAGCCCGAGTCGAGCACGCCGTCACATTTGCCGATAGGCATGGCATCGTTAATCTTTGAAGCTTTTGACGATCTCGTCCCGCAGGACGTTGAGCGGGATTTTTTTCTTGATGGCGATCCGTTTTAGATCGTCGTATTCAGGGCTGATGCGCTTTTCGCCGCCGGGTTCCTGAAAGATTTTTACCTTCACATCGCCAAAGCGTGTTTTGATCGTTGCCTCGGTTCTGTTGAGGATTATGCGGCCCACGGAATGATAGCGCAGGCCAATGGTGGTTGTTTCCTCAAATAGTATCCTTGCCAGCCTGTCCCGATCGCGCGGCTCGGCGATAACTCGCACCAGCACGGCGGGACGGTTCTTCTTCATTTGGATCGGCGAGAAAAAGACATCTCGAGCTCCGGCCTCGAATAGCCGATCCATGACATGCTCGAAAAACTGCGGGTTCATGTCGTCGATGTTGGTTTCGATGACGAGCATTTCTTCTTGCCGCCAGCCGATGCTGGCGCCGAGGACAAGCCGGAATAGATTCGGACGATCGGGCCATTCTTTTTGTCCGGCGCCGTAACCGATCTTTTCTACTATCATGCTGGGTTGTTCGCCGAAGCTGGTCCCTAACACGGACATGATCGCGGCTCCCGTGGGAGTGACGGTTTCGCCTTCGAGCGCAGTCCACTGAACCGGAATGCCTTTCAGCAGTTCCAGAGTCGCAGGACCCGGCACCGGCAACGGACCATGGCCGCTGCGCGTCAGACCGCGTCCCAGCGGTACTTTGGAAAAATGCACAGCGTCGATCTTCAGCTCGTGAAAGCCGACTGCAGCTGCGACGATGTCGACGATCGAATCGGTTGCGCCGACTTCGTGAAAATGAACTTCTTCCGTAGGCACGTCGTGGATTTTTCCCTCGGTCTCGGCCAAACGGTGGAAGATCTTGACGCTGGTTTCTTTGACCTCTTGGGCCAGTTCGCTTGTCTCCAGGAGCTGGCGAATCTGTTTCCAGGAGCGCGGCGCTTCATTGCTCGGCGGCTTTACCTGAAAATGTGTCGCAGCGATCGAGTGGACGGTTTTCTTTGCAACATTGAGTTCGAATTTCAGTGTGGGGATTTTTCGCAATTCCCGATTGAGAACTTCAAGAGACAGCCCCAGGTCCAGGAGCGCGGCGACGAACATGTCGCCACTGATCCCGCCGATCAGATCACCATATGCCATGCGCATCAATTTACCTGAGATAAGCCGCTCATTGTGTTAATGGCATGGAAGATTGCCGTATGGGCATGAGGACTGATTCGGGCTACCAGTCTGACTGGATCTCTTTGCCACTGGTATCGACAAAGATCTTCTCCGACTTAAACGGTTTATCTAGCAGCCGATCGACCAGCCAATTGATCAACAGGGATCGCGCACGGGGATTGCGGATCGAGTGCCGCTCTCCTTGGAATACGTATAAAAGTTTTGGAGCGGGAATTTCACCCATGAGTTCATAGACAAACTTCATATCGCAATGCTCGTCGTCTTCGCCGGCAACGACCATATACGGGCAAGTTATCTTGGCTGTAACGCCTTTCAAAGTCAGGGACTTGGCAAACTCATCGAACGCAGCTTCGTCGTCATACCCGGACATGTACATATAGTTAAGCTTAAATGTCGGTGATGACATGTTGAAAATGGCGTACTGCCCCGGCTCCATGCAAACGCCGCTCACCGCGCATGCTTTGAAACGTTTTTCTTCGGCCACTACCCGCGGCGCCCAGTAGGAGCCCATGCTCGAAGCCAGGATTCCAAGCCGGCCGGAGTCAATTTCCGACCTCTTGACCAGGTAATCACATGCAAGCTTGCCGGCATCGGCGTAATTCGATGCAGTACAGGTGAGCCCGCCTTCACGCGTCTCGCCCTGACCTGGGCCATCAATGGCGAAGACGGCGATGCCGCGTTCAAGAAACGGATCACCGGTTGCGGGATTGTCCTCTTTGACACCGTCCATTCCCGGGATGTACATGACGCACGGCACTTTCTCGCCAGCTTTGATGCCGGAAGGCAGGTGCAGGAGTGCATGGATGAGTTTGCCTTGACAGGGAAATTCTACCCGCTCGATGGGACGGCCGGCGTAGCGAATGAATTTGTCGTAACAGGCGCGTTTTTTCTCTTGCCAGCTAATCCGTTGGGGATTTCTTTCTTCATACACCGCCCACATTGCATTGGTGTAGAAGCACGCCGCAATATAGAAATGTTCGCGCGCTTCCGGTAAGTGTCCTGCGTGTTCGGCTTCACGTGCTTGCTGTTCCCGGCGGGTTGCGGCGCGGGCGAATTCGCGTGGGATGTCAACGAACTTCTGAATTCTTCGGCAAACTTCTTGGAGATCGCTTTGAACCCCCGGGCCGCAGTTACGTAGAATTTTACCTGTCCGTCCCTGATCCCAGTCGATCCCACGAGATTGGATAATCTGATCCAATATCCAGCGCTGGTCGCGCCAGCGTTTCATTTTTCGTTCTGTTTCGATTCTCATGCGGTCCCTCCCGAGGCGGCAAGAAAAGTCCGAAATGCAATATACAAGGGTCCCGATTCTCTCCGTTGGCCGGACTTGCTTGCGCAGCTGTTCAACGCGGCATTACGAAGCGATCGTCGATGAACATTTTCAAATCGATTTTTTTGAGTGGCGGCGCTGAATCGACCAAGCTGTCGCGCACAGCTTCCAACGCTTTAAGACCCGGATAGGGCGGACTGGAAATGGCTGCGTCGTATTCTTTGTAGCCCTCTTCGAGTGTTCGGTCTTCGCCGCGCAGGTATTTTCGTAAAACCCTAACCGCCGCACGGTTGTCTTCTTTGTAGATTTTCGCGCCGTCGGTAAGTGCTGCCATAAAGCCTCTCACGATATTGGGCTGGCCTTGAACGAACGTCCTTTTTGCCGCAATGCCTGAAAAAGTAAATTCCTTACCTAGATCGGGGATGTGAACAAGCGGGCGATAGCTCAGCTCGCGAGCAGCCGTCGAAGTGGGCGGGGATAGAATTCCTCCATTTATGGCTCCGGCTCTCATCCCGGCGAGGATATCCGGGATACCTCCCATCGAGATCACGGCAACATCTTTGATGCCCAGCCCAAGATGTTCCAAAGCCGTGCGCAAGGCGAGATCACTTGCCGAACCGATGCGAGTAATGCCGAGTTTCTTTCCCTTGAGATCAGCTGCTTTGGTGATGGTTGCATCCGTGATGAGAGTGAAGACCATTTGATGGATGGTCGTTCCCACCCAAGCGATATCGGCGCCCTGAGCCCACGCCGTCATCATGGGCGCTGGTGAAAGATGACCAAACTGGATCTCACCCGCTAGTAACGCTTGCGCCGCAGTAGTGCCGCTGCGCATATATACCAGATTCGATTCCAAGCCATGTTTGCGGAAAATCCCTTGCTCGTGGGTCAGCCAGAGGACCCCAATCCCGGCTGATAGCGCGCTGTAGGCAACACGCACGGGCGTGGGTTTAGTTTGACTGCGCGACTCCCCGGCTCCGAACATCAGAAAAACGAGCAGGACGATTCCGCTGATGTTCCAGTTTATGGTTGGTTTCATGGAAGGTCTTGGCGCGGTCTGCCTTCGCTGGTGGAATGTTGGTTTGTAGGAGGCTGTGAGCTTGAGATCGGCACGACTCTATTCAAAAAAGCTAGCAATGGCAAATACATGAGGTGGAACCGACGCTCTCGAAGGTTGAAACTCAATGGCTTTTATGGTTATAAGGAAACGATACCTTTCTTTAGTATTTACTGCAGAAACCTACAATGCTTTTTGATTTTGCTAATGTCCTGGTGTTTACGGCATTAGGGCTTGGATTCGTCGGGGTGAACCTGTTGATCGGGCGTCTGCTTCGGCCGGCAAATCCTCAGGCTCGTAAACTGTCGACCTATGAGTGTGGCGAGCCCTCCACGGGGAGTGCATGGGTAAATTTCAATATTCGTTTTTATCTCGTGGCACTCATTTTTATTATCTTTGAGGTGGAAATTGCCTTTATTTTCCCCGTTGCCGTCATCTTTCGGAATCTT
>JAICEJ010000143.1 GCA_025924215.1 Candidatus Binatia bacterium | reverse complement strand
CTTGTTCGAGAAGCACCGCGCTGGCGCCGGCGGGTTCGAAATCGCTGCCGCCTATTCAAAAATGATGGACGAGCTGATTTGCCATCTCTTTGCCACGATCAGCAAGGACTTTTTGCGCCGTTATCCCACCGGCAATCCGCAATGTGCGATTATTGCTCAAGGAGGCTATGGTCGAAGCGAGCTTAATCCGCACTCGGATATTGATCTCCTGTTTATCTACTCATGGAAAGTTTCGCCGTTCGTCGAGGCCGTCACTGAGAAACTCCTCTATTCTCTATGGGATGCCGGGCTTCAAGTGGGTCATGCCATTCGTAGCATCAGTGAGTCGATGCGCTTGGCCAGCACCGATATGAAAGTCAGGACGGCGCTTCTCGATAGCAGATACGTCTGCGGCGACCAAACTCTCTACAACGAATTTGAGAAAGCCGTCCAGAGCCGCTTGGCCAGAAAACGGGTCAACGGGTTTGTCGGCGAAAAGCTTGCCGAAAACGACGCACGCCATGCCGGCTACGGCGGTTCGGTTTATCTGTTGGAACCGGACGTCAAGGAGAGCGAGGGAGGGTTGCGGGATATCCATACCGCGCGTTGGATGGCGCGTGTCAAAATGCAGGTGAAAGATCTCGATGAGCTGGCGGCCAAGGGCATCATCAGCGCGGCGGATATCGCGAAATTGAAGGCCTCCCATGACTTTCTCCTGCGAGTCCGCAATGAGCTGCATTTTTCGACCGGCAAACACCAGGACCAGTTGACTTTCGAAGAACAGGAGAAGGTCAGTCAGGCGCTGGGTTTTCAAGGCGAAGGCAGCCTCAAAGCGGTCGAAGTATTCATGAGCCATTATTATCGGCACGCTTCAGAAATCAGCCGCCTCACTGCCTTGATCACGCATCGCTTGACCGATAGTGGCTGGCCGCTTATCGGCGGGATGGTCGGCCTGGGGCGAAATATACGGGAGGGATTAAGGATCTCCAGAGACCACATCACAATCACTAAACCGGAGATCCTTACGCGAGATCGCGGCAATCTGATGGGCATCTTCGAAGAGATGCAAAAGCATCGCTGCTCGCTCAGTCACGAAAGCCGAGAGCTGCTGCGCGCCCATCTCCATTTGATCGATGATGCCTTTCGAGCTTCAGCCGCGGCCAACTTGCCTTTTTTCCGAATTCTCAAATGGAAAGAAGGCGTTTACGACACGCTGTTCGAAATGCATCGGGCCGGGGTTCTCGGCGCTTTCATTCCCGAATTCGGCAGGCTTCTTTGCATGGTTTTGCACGATGCCTATCACATCTACACTGTCGACCAACACTCGTTGCGCTTGATTCAGGAAATCGAGCGGCTCAAAGCCGGGGAGTTCAAGGAATCGCTGCCGTTGCTGACGCAGTTAGCGCGAGAAGCCGAAAAGATCGAGCTGCTCTATCTCGGGCTGATTTTACACGATATCGGCAAAGGCTTCGGTGGCGGTCATTCCGAACGGGGCGCCGTGATGGTGCGCCAGATCGCCGATCGCATGCGGCTTAATGTCGACGACGGCGCGCTGGTGGAATTCTTGGTTCGGCACCATCTGCTGATGACTAACACGGCTTTTCGTCGCGATCTGGAAGACGAGAAAACCATATGTGACTTTGCTCAAACGATGGGCAGTGTTAACAATCTCAAGATGCTCTATCTGCTCACCTATGCCGACGTGCGAGGCGTCGGGCCCGACGTTTGGAATCCGTGGAAGGCATCGCTGCTGGGCGAACTCTATGTTAAGACGCTGACCGTGTTGGAGGACATGGAGAAAGGCGAGTTTCAGCACCAAGACATTCGCGCCGCTCTGGGGCGCATTCAGACTCGCGTCCGCGAAGAATTGTCGGCGACCTCCCCACCCGAAGAAGTCGATCGTTTTATCGAGGTAATGCCCGAACGTTACTTTTTATCAGTGGCTGAAGGCGAGATGCCTGCGCATTTCGCTCTAATGCAAGAATTTAAAGGCCGTGGCGCGGCGGTTTCCGTTGAGCACTTTCCGGAAAAAGATTGCAGCACCGTAGCCATCTGTACCGCCGATCGTCCCGGGCTGTTTGCTTCAATCGCCGGGGTTATGGCGGCGATGAGACTGGATATTCTCAACGCCCGAATTTTCACCGCCAGCGATGGCCGCATCCTCGACATCTTTCGAGTATCGCACGGCGGGCGCTCGGAAATTGCCATGGCCGAGCAGCGCTGGAGCCGCTTCCGCTCGACTTTGGAAGCGGTTTTGGATGGAAACATCGACGTTGAAAGACTGGTGGAAAAATCGCAATCGACGCTTTTTCGAAAGCGCATGCCCAAAGTGATGACCTCCATCCAGATAGATAATGAAGCCTCAGCTCTTTACACGGTCGTCGAAGTATATACCGCGGATCGCCTCGGCATCTTGTTTAGGATAACCTATACGCTGCACCAGCTTGGCCTTTCGATTCATGTGGCAAAGATCTCGACCAATGTCGATCAGGTGGCCGACGTATTTTTTGTCACCACTGAGCGAAGCGGAAAGGTCGAAGACTCCGCACGCATTGAAGCGATTCGCCAGACACTCTACGCTAGCCTCGTTCCCGATGATGAAAGACTCGTTGCACCCTTACATTGATTCATTTCTGACGATGATCAGTGTCGAGAAGGGGCTCGCCAAAAACACCGTGGAGGCCTATAGCCGCGATCTCTCCGGATTGGCGGAGTTCGTGCTCAAACAGAAGGTAACCTGCTGGGATGCCGTGGAGCCGATTCATCTTCGGTCGTTCGTGTCATCTTTGCGCGTCCGCAATCTGAGCAATCGTTCGATAGCCCGACAGATTGTCACCGTAAGGCGGTTCTATCGTTTTCTGCAAAATGAAGGATTGGTGAGTAGTCCTCCTATTCCGGAGTTTCATTTAAGCAGTGCAGCGCGAAAATTGCCGCATGTTCTTAACGGGGACGATGTCCGCTCTCTCTTGAATCAACCGGATCCCAATCTAGTTCTGGGAGCGCGCGACCAGGCGATGTTGGAACTACTCTATGCAACTGGACTGCGGGTCTCGGAGTTGGTGCTCATAAAGCTACAACAGGTCGATTTCCAAGGCGATTACCTAACCGTCAGCGGCAAAGGTTCCAAGATGCGGGCTGTGCCGTTTGGCAAATGGGCGCGGGAAAAACTACTTCGGTACATTCAAGAAACTAGGCCGCGTTTGCTGAAGGGCAAATCCAGCGCTTTTCTATTCCTCAATCGTTCCGGTCAAGCGCTCACCCGCCAGGGACTCTGGAAGATCATTCGGGGTTACGCCCGGGCTGCCGGCATCGATAAAAAGGTTTCGCCCCATACGTTGCGCCATTCTTTCGCCACCCATCTGCTGGCAGGCGGCGCTGATCTTCGCTCGGTGCAAACGATGCTTGGCCATGCGGATATTTCGACGACACAGATCTATACTCACGTGGATGCCAATCGCCTGAAACAGGCCCACCAACGCTATCACCCGCGCGAAAGCGGTGCGCAACATAAGCCAAAACTGGCGACCGAGTAGCGGAAGTCCTGCGCATATCAGACATTGAAGTGTTCTCGTTTCGTCTTGTGTTTTAAGAAGCTTTACCGTACGTTTTTAAACTATTTCTCGAAAGATATAGAACTTTGGAAGAAACTATAAGACAGATTGCGATATGGGCCCTTCCGGTATTGCTGGCGATTGTGTTTCATGAGGTGGCGCATGGCTGGGTGGCTTACCACCTGGGCGATTCGACTGCGGCAAAAATGGGCCGCCTTACTTTGAATCCCATTGCCCATGTCGATCTGTTCGGGACTATCCTGATTCCTCTACTGCTGCTCATTTCCAATGCACCGTTTCTTTTCGGCTATGCCAAGCCGGTGCCGGTGAATTTTCAAAACCTGCGAAACCCCAAACGAGACATGATCTGGGTGGCGTTAGCCGGTCCGGTGACCAATTTTCTACTGGCGTTGATGTGCGTCTTATTGCTCAAGTTTCTCGTCCCGATGATTGGCAAAAGCTCTCCGCTTGGCATGTCCGCATCGCTTGGCGATTTTTTTGTGCCGATCGTCTTTATGCTCGAGAGAGGAATTTTGATCAACATCGTGCTCGCCGTCTTTAACCTGCTGCCGCTGCCGCCGCTCGACGGCGGTCGCGTGCTGGTGGGTTTGCTGCCCGAGCCTTTTTCTACGCTGCTGGCGCGTATCGAACCGTTTGGCTTTCTCATTCTACTGTTGCTGCTCATGACTCGGTCTTTGAGCTGGATCATCGGACCGCCGCTCGATTTTTTGCTAAAAATTTTTCTCGAATTGATTTAGGATTGGACCATTATGGAAATCATCGTTAGCGGCGCCAGGCCCACCGGGCGCTTGCACCTCGGACACCTGCACGGCGCGCTCAAGAACTGGATTCGTTTACAGGAAAATTATCGGTGCTATTTCTTTGTCGCCGACTGGCATGCGCTCACCACCGATTACGCCACCCCCCAAGGAATCGGGCAAAGCACTATTGAAATGGTTATGGACTGGCTTAGCGTCGGCCTTGATCCGGCGCGCTCCGTGCTGTTTCGCCAATCCCGGGTGAAAGAACACGCCGAGTTGCATTTGATTTACTCGATGATTACCCCGGTGCCGTGGCTCGAACGCAACCCTACCTATAAAGAGCAGATCAAGGAGCTCACCGGCAAAGACCTTTCGACCTACGGGTTTCTTGGCTATCCGGTGCTGCAGGCGGCCGACATCACCATTTATAAAGCGAACAAGGTTCCCGTCGGCGTGGATCAGGCGCCCCATGTGGAGTTGACCCGGGAAATTGTCCGGCGTTTTAATCAACTCTATCGTTCGATATTTCCCGAACCCGAAGTGTTGCTCACGGAGACGCAGAAATTGCCGGGTTTGGATGGCCGCAAAATGAGCAAGAGTTACGGCAACGCAGTTTTTCTCTCCGATCCTGCGGAGGAAATCGACCGCAAGCTCAGCCGGATGATGACCGACCCGGCTCGGGTCAAACGCACCGATCCGGGGGAGCCGGAGAAGTGTCCGGCATTTCAACTCCACAAAATCTACTGCACGCCTGAAGAGATCGAATTTGTCAGCACGGGCTGCCGCACTGCGGGCATCGGTTGTCTCGAATGCAAAAAGGTTATGATCAAGCATGTGATCGAAGATCTTGCGCCATTCAGAGAAAAGCGAGCGCAGCTGGAAAAAACCCCTGAAATGGTCGAAGAAGTCTTGCAGGCCGGCCATGAAGCCGCGCAGAAGAAGGCGAGTGAAACCATGAGCGAAGTGCGGGAAACACTGGGACTGTGAGCACCCGAGTTCAATTAGAAATATTTGAAGGTCCTTTAGATCTGCTGCTTCATTTAATCAAAAAGAATGAGGTGAGCATCACCGACATTCCCATTGCCAGCATCACCGAGCAGTATTTGGCCACTCTGGAGCTGATGGAGACGCTCAGTCTGGATGTCGCCGGAGAATTTCTGGTGATGGCCGCTACCTTGATTCATATCAAATCGCGAATGCTTCTCCCGGCAGGCGCTGACGAGGCGGAAGAGGACGAAGGCAATGACCCGCGAGACGAGCTGGTGCGCCGACTGTTGGATTACCAGCGCTTCAAGGATGCCGCGGATCAGCTCGAACAGAGAGAAATGTTGAGCCGTGACGTGTTTGTCCGTTCGGCCACGCCGGTTGAAGAAGCCGCTGCACCGACGTTCCGCGAGTTGTCGGTTTTCGAGCTGTTAAATGCTCTGCGGCGCGTCATCGATCGTTTGCCGAAGGATTTGTTCCATCAGGTGGAACTCGAGAAAGTCACGGTGCGCGAGAAGATGACTCTGCTTCTGGATAAATTGCGCGCCCAGGGCCGGGTGTTATTTGAGGAACTGTTCAACGAGGCCAAGACTCGCATGGATGTGGTGGTTACGTTTCTAGCGATGTTGGAGCTGGTGAAAGTGCGCGCGGTGAGAATTTTCCAGGAAGAATTGACCGGACCGATCATTATCGAAGCTGCCGCCTCCTTGGAACAAGCCGCGGAACTGGCGACTGCTGAGGAGCCCGAGGAAAAGCAACATGGAACGTGAAGATGTAAAGTCGATACTCGAGAGCCTGCTGTTTGTCGCCGATGGCCCGTTGACGGTGCAACGTTTGACCGAAGTCATCGATGGCGCCGGCAAAGACGACATACGCTCTATTCTCGAAGAGCTGGATAACGAGCTACAAGACAACCGGCGCGGCATTCGTTTGGTCGAGGTTGCCGGCGGCTACCAGTTGCGTACCGCCAAGGGGAATGCGGACTGGGTCAAAAAATTTCTCGGCGGGCGGCCGGCGAGAATGGGCCGGGCAACGCTCGAGACTTTGGCAATCGTCGCCTATCGCCAGCCCATCACCAAGGCTGAGATCGAAGCGATCCGCGGCGTCGACGTTGACGGCGTGATCACAACACTGTTGGAGCGCAATCTGGTCCGCGCTGTTGCGCGCAAGGATGTACCGGGCAGGCCCTTTCTATATGGGACAACGCCGGAGTTTTTGGAGCTGTTCAATCTCAAGGATCTGGCGCAACTGCCGACCTTGAAAGAGATGGAAGAGATGACATTACCGGAAATTCCGGACGAGCAAGTATCCATTGAACAGCTTGAGGACGCGGAGCAGCGCCAAGAAGCTGAACAGGAGAAGCAGGATTAAGCGGCCATGGAACGGTTGCAGAAAATTCTCGCGCGCGCGGGTCTGGCGTCGCGTCGCGAAGCGGAGCGTTGGATTCTCGACGGGCGGGTTAGTGTCAATGGCACCGTGGTGCGCAAATTGGGTACTCAGGCCGAACCATCGAGAGATAGCATCCGGGTCGACGGCAAACGAATCAAGCTTGCCGCGGAACCGGTTTATCTCGCGCTGAACAAACCCGCCGGCGTTATTACCACCCTCAACGATCCGCAACAGCGGCCCGATATCACTCAGTTTCTAGAACCGCTCGGAGAAAAGCAAAGAGTCTTTCCAGTCGGACGCCTGGATTTCAATTCCTCGGGCCTGATTCTGCTGACCAACGACGGCGAACTGGCGCAGCGCCTGATGCACCCGCGCTTTGGCGTCAAAAAACTTTATCACGTTAAGCTCAGCGCGTGTCCTACTGAATTAGAACTGGGCCGGCTGCGCAAAGGCATCCGCTTGGAAGATGGCATGACGGCTCCGGCGCGGGTTCGCGTACTGGAAAAACTTAAGAAGAACGCTTGGATAGAAATAGAACTTCACGAGGGCCGCAACCGTGAAGTCCGGCGCATGTTTGAAGCGCTGGGCTACTTCGTCGAAAAGCTGATACGCGTGCGCATCGGCAATGTCGAGCTGGGCAGGCTCGCACCCGGAGAGATTCGCCCGTTAATGCGCACCGAAATCATCAAACTTAAGCGCGCCGTCGGGCTTCAAGATAGCCGATCAGAGCCCGAGAGGCCTGAGAGCAGAAGGCGCGCGACGTCTCGTCGTTGAGTTTGCCTGAGAACTGAGTTTTGGGGTGATTATCTGGAACCTGGAAACTGCTTGAAGACTTAAAGAGAAGACAAAGTCTGGATAGCGATTTATCAAACAACACTCGCCTATGCAGCCGCACCCTCTGGGGCTCACTTACTTTCCTTAATTACCTCTCAAAACAATTCACGTCTGAACAGAATCGCATCAACAAAGAATTACGAAAACCTGCGTAGAGCACTGACGGCCAGTCCCGTTGCAACGGATGTGAGTTCTTCACCCGCCCGCAACCGGGCCGCTCCTCCAAATCTCTGTTCAAAAAGGCTTCTTATTGCTGGAACAAACGAGGAGCCCCCTGTCATAAAAACCGTGTCGACATCCTTAGGGGACAGATGACACTGACTAAGTAGACGATCGATGCAGTCGGCAATTTGCTGAGTCTCTGGTGCGATCCATCCTTCAAAGTCGCGACGCGTCATCAATTCGGTAATCTGTATTGGGAGATCCTCGAAACTGAATGAAGCGGTCTCATTTTCAGAAAGTTCACACTTTGTATTTTCCACCGCCCTGTAAAGCTGGTACCCACGATCATTTTCAACAACATGGATTAGCGCATTTATCTTGTCTGGTTCTAACGCCTGGAAACTTAGTTCTTTCAGTTGTTCCATAGTTCGCTTAGTCTTCAAGAATGAAAGATAGTGCCACTTTTCCAAGTGTTCGTAGATCCAAAATGGCACGGCCAATATATTGCCAAAAGGAGATCGATAATGTGAATTTAGTCCGAGTCTGGGTGCGACCACGTGGCGCATCATTTTGCTATCAAACGTATCACCGGCAATGCCAACCCCATCTGTTCCAATGATAACACTATCATTTCCTTCGTAGCTCCGATTATAAGGCCGAAGCTGCACAAGAGAAAAATCGCTAGTTCCACCACCAAAGTCAGCGATCAGCACTAGTTCCTCATGGTCAAGCTGCCTCTGATACTTATATGCAGCCGCCACCGGCTCGAACTCAAACGTAACTTGTTCAAAACCCGCCGCCTCGATTGCTGACCGAAGCCGATTAAGAGCGAAGCTATCATCGTTTTCTTCTTTAGCTCCACTGAAGTGCGCAGGTCTTCCTACTACCACGGTTTTACCGAGCCTCCCGAACTGACTCTCCGCTGCAACTCTGAGTTCTCGCACAATCATGGCAATAAGGTCTTCCAACGAAAAAGTATAGTTGAAGATATTCGTCTGACTAAAAAGATGACTTGCCAGATAGGACTTCATTGATTGAATTAAGCGACCATGAGTTCTACCTTTGAGATAAGATGTTATAGCCTCAGGGCCGGCGACTGCACGTGGACTGTTGTCTTTGTTAAGATTCTCGGCATCAAAATAAAGAATAGATCTAAAGGTTGTTGAAATGTGGCGGTCGACTATGAATTTCGCCAATTCAACAGTTCCATCAGGCTTTGCAATCGATATTGCACTGTTAGTTGTTCCAAAATCCAAACCCACTACTTCATTCATATCGAGCCATCATACTTCCTAAATTTTACAGGTATCTTGTTTTTTCAAGAGGAGTATTCTGCCGCCGCACTTGTTGTAAAACGCCGACTCGGTGTGGAGGCGCCGGGGTACCGTTGGAACAAAGTCGCTAGTCACAGCGTATCCTAAACCGTCAAAATAAGCCGTCTACTCTTCACAAGCCAGACGAACTCCCTTTGAAATGGATCATCTGGATCATAGTTACAGTAGACGAGATGCGCGTATCCCACAGGAAGATAGCATGGATTTTATTTCGTTAGGTTGAATGAGTCCAGCTACTGGAATGCAAGAAGAGCAGAATGTTGGTAACGGAACTGCGCAGCGCGAGCCATCGGGGCCGGTTGCCTGCGGTGAGAGCGAAGATTGCTCGTAGGCTCTTTGTGAATTATGGAGTAGCAATCGCCGAAGTCGCTCGCCAAATCGGAATCTCGACCTCCGGATTGTCGAAGATTCTACCCAGAACTTGGTCCAGCTAGTCAACAGCGTCCCCTGCCGCCCGCTATCAAAAGCCTAAGCTGCTATGTCAATGCGTAGCTCAACGCTTGAGCGTATTTCAATTGACTGAAACGACGATACGGTAGTAGGGTACGGCGCAGTTTCTCGTTGGGAACGGTAAGGTGACGTTCTCAAGAATGCGTCTCGACATAGGCGAAGATAAGGTCAGGATTGATTTAAGGAGGTGCCCTCCAAATGTTAGTTGTGTTTTTCTCTTTCTTTCTTTGTTTCGCTATTTTCCTGGGTATTTCGGCCCGGGTTGGACTCAGTCAGGAGACGGTTACGGTGGCACTAACGTCGAAGGCTTTTCAGTACACGATTTTGCCGATTGCTCAGGATCGAGGATACCTGAAGGAAGAGGGAATCGAGCTTAAGCTTGTTTACATGCAAAACGCGCCTGGTCTACAGGCGTTGACTGCCGGTAACGTGCAATTTTCTGGCTCGGGTAGCAGCGCGCTAGTGGCAATTTCCAAAGGCGGCGCGCCTCTCAAAACTGTTATCGCTGCCAATGATCAGGTTCTGCAATGGGTGGTAGTGCGGCCCGATATCTCATCGATCAAGGACCTTAAAGGTAAAAAGGTCGGAACCACGGGCGTTGCCTCCATCGCGGCGTTCATGTTCAGAAACATCATGGGCAAATACGGCATGAACGGCAATAAAGATGTGGTCTTTGTCGATCCCGGGCCGGTCAATCGGTTACCT
>JAICEJ010000142.1 GCA_025924215.1 Candidatus Binatia bacterium | reverse complement strand
TAACCGGCGCGATCTCTCGTCATTGACGAACATACTTGGCCTTCAGAAAGCCGTCCCAGACCGGCAGCGCCGGCTTGGGCCTGCCGGCGCCGGTCTGCATGCCGGTGAATGCCCAGATGCGCGCGAGATCGTCCAAAGGCGGGCGTAAACGAGCGACGAGCCGGTCGGAGTCGGTGCTGGCAAAATTGATGACGAATTCATATTTGTCGCGGGCGGCGGTTTTCAGCAGCGACTCGGTGAAGTCTCTTTGTTCGGCTTCCGAACCTAAAAGGGTGACGCCGTAACTTTTTAGCGGTACGTCGCGCGACGTCATGCCACTCTCGGAGACCGCGATCGGTTTCTTGAATCGCCTGGCGAAATCGAGAAAATTTTCCGGCAGCGGGCGCGGGGTCTCCAGGCTCATATAAGGATAGAGGCTCATGGCGAACAGATCACTGTGGCGCATCAGTTCGGCAACCTCCTTTTCCTGCTCCGATTGCTTGGCGTCCCGCGCCAGGCGCTTATAATGCAAAACCTCGGTAGTAAAAAATACCGGCAATTTGGGATTCACTTTCTTCACCGCGCTGTAAGTTTCCCGGTGCAATTCCTTGAGCTGGCGCCACTTAGAGCTGTCGCGTGAGAGCAGCACGTTTGATTCGACACCAATGGCCAGATAGTCGGGCCGCATCGCGTTCACAGAATGCAAGACGAAGTTTAAAAAAGCCTTTTTTACCCGAGGGCTGTTGAGCGGTTCTTTGTCCCATGGCTTGGGCAACGGCTCGTTCTCCTTTTCTCCCCAATACGGCGCCAGGCCCTTGCGGTCTCGGTCGAGCGGCGAGATCGACAGGAAAAGCTTGTTTTCCCTCGAGGGCCTGTCGGCGAGAGTGTCCTGGACATCTTTAGGGAATGGTTTGCCTTCAAGCGCTTGAGGCCACGGAATTCCGCCAATGAACATCACGGCAAGGATGTCGCCATGGACATCGGCAAACTTCTGCGCAGTCGCTACTCCCTCGGGAGTCAGATCGGCCGGCCATCGCGTGAATCCCATGGCGAACGGCCGAGTAGCAGGCCCCTGGTACTCAGGCAAGTGCGCGGAAGCGGCAGCGCCGGGATCTGTTGGCGCAATCCCGCTTTTCTCGTGGCCCGTAGGCGCGCAGCCGCCGACGAAACTTCCCAAGACAATTGACAAGGCAAGAAGTCGAAAAGAAACCTTCATAGGCAACACTATGAGTTGTTGGACCGAGCCGGTCAAGTAGCGGCCGAGAGTTACAGCAACTCTTGCTGGGCATAGTCGCATCGGCTACATGTCCGGACGGAATGAGCGCCCAAGAATCAAGCCGTGCCGCGTTATTTCGGCTTGACTTAGGAAGAAAACTTCGGAAAATAACTGCAATCACCAGGCTCTGAACAACATCTCCCGGTCACACGTCGTTGAAGGGACCGCGCAAAGAATAATTTGAGATCTTTCCGCATACTATTCCGCTCCGTCATTTCCGTCACGACGGTTCTCTCGCTATTTACGCTTGTCGGATGTTCATCGCGAACCGCTTCGCCGGAAGCGCGCTATGCGCCAGCGGGAGACCTGCTCGACATTGTCAAAGACTTTCAGCGTCTGGCCAAGGAGGACACCTATCGTTTTGCCATACCCAAAGACGTTACCGGCGTGAACATCATGAAGGCGACCTTGGTCCGGCTCGATGATTATGAAAGGAAGAACGCGGGCAAGTTCACCGATATTATTCAATTCAACAAGGCGCTCGCGCTGGAGCGACTGCGAGAGTATGCCCAGGCAACGGTTCTGTATCGCAACGTGAGCGAAACCGGCGGGCGCCTGGGAGCCGAAGCTTCCAAGAACCTCGAAGCTCTGGAATCATTCCTGAACATTCTCGACAAACCCCTGCCCACCGAAGATCCTTTTCAGTACATCAGAGGCCTGGACGAAAAAGTCGCCGCCTGGAATCACCTGATTGAAAAACATCAAGGCACAACCTATGAATTTCTGGCGCGCTGCGAAGAGGAACGCATCGATCGCGCCAAAGTGGCCTTTGTCGAAGCCAATCGGTTCCGCCTCAAGGATGGCAACCAACTGGTAATTCTCGGCTACAGCCAGTTGATCACCAAACACCGGCAAAGCAAGAACATCTATCGCTTCATCATCGACTTTGGCGACTTCTACGGATTGCTTGCAAAAGAGTACGCCGCCCAGTACGATCCGGAGGGTTTAAGCTTTGAACTCAAAGCGTTCGATCAATTTGCTAAATCGGCGCTTAAACTTTACACAGAAGTCGTTCAGGTTGATGGAATCGTCGAAAAGATTGAAGCGCAAGGCAAGATTGAAGCAATGCGGGGGCTGAATGAGAAAGTCACGAGGCTAAGCCGATGAAGAAAACATTGATAAGCGCTTTATCGTTGTCGCTGTCGCTCAGCGCTATCGACGGTTACTCAGAGTCTGCGCAGGGGCAGGAGCACCAAGCTATCATCGACCGTATTTTGAATCCCCTGCCTGAATTCGATCCGTTCGAAAAGCCGCCGGTGACGCCGCAGTTTTTCCCCGATGAAGTCGACAAGCGCGCGCGTGAACTGTTGATCGATTCGCTTACCAACCGCAAAGCAGGGATTGAAGAACATGTGAAATTTTTTCAGACCGAAGACCGCCGGCTCCAAAAACAACACGGATCGAGCACCGGATTGGCCGAGCCCGCCCAGGATCTGCTGAACAATACCATCAATGAGCGCGAGCGCTATCTCGCTGCGCAACGTCAAGCGTTGAAGAATACCTCGTCGCCGGAACGTAAAAAATATCTGCAAGCGATTATCGATGAGGACGATCTGACACGAGCCGATCAATTGACTCGCCAAAGCTCAGTCAATGAGTTGGGCGGCGTCTTCAACCGGTTGTTGAGCTCGGTGGACCTGGTCGGCGTCGCTTCGGGAAATTATGTCGGCGCGGCGGCAGAAACCGCCATTGGCCAGGCTTATTCGCTCCTCAATAGTGAGATGTCGGTTGAAGAACGGCGCGCTTTGGCGCGTCACATGGATCATCTCAAGCGCTATCCCAACAATCCGCGCAACGGCAAGATCGTCAAGGAGATCGAAGAGCTCGAAAAGAAAAAGACCGCCGCGCTGATCCGCAAACAACTGGATCATTCAAAGCAAGCTGCCCAAAAGGGAGATACCGATAAGGCGCTGTTTTATGCGGAGATCGCGTCCTATTTAGATGGACGGTCCAAAACAGCGCAAGCCGAGCTGCAAAGGCTATCGAAGTTCTACCTCTATCAGATGGAGCGACAGAATCACGGGCTTTCAGCACAAGTCGAGAAAGCCGCCTCGGCTGAGCAGCAGGAGGATGTCGAAGAGCTGCTGCGGGCGCTCAGCTTGAGAGATCAACAAAAAATCGCGGAGCAAGCCGCTAATCTGGAAAAAAAATATGCCGGCAGAGCACTGGCCGAGTCCGCGCGCGATGCCTTATCGGTAGCTCTGGAGATGCAAGGCCGGCATGACGAGGCAAAAAAAATTATCGAGCGTCTCGCTTCTTCAGCGAAGACTCCGGGCGCGCAAACACGCGCCGCGGCGCTGTTACAGAGTCCCGAGTACAATCTGCTCGCCACATTCCAGGAGGCGCGCAGCGAACGCCGCGCCGAGTCAGTGAAGTATGTCCTTCTAGGCGAAGATCTGCTGAAAAAGAACCTGATTTATGCCGCAGGCGCCGTTGCCGCGGCTGGCCCAGCCGGGGCGGTCACCCTCGGCGCGGCCAATGCCATGATGGTGGGCAACAATCTGATCAATGTGCTGAGCAATAATCCGGTTTCGGCGCAATCGGTGATCGATGCCGGTGTCGCCTACGTGCGCAATCACCCTGGTTCCGACAGCGCCACCGAGGTTTATAAAATTCTTGCCGACACTTATGAGGAAAAAGGCATGATCGATAAGGCGATCGGCTACCATGAGCTTGCCGGGACGCCCAAGGAAAAGCTTTCAGCGTTAAAGCAGAAAGCGGCAACCGCGCTGCTGAACGCGGCAACCAAGAGCAAAGGAAGAGGGACTCAGGAATATTATCTGACCACACTGATCGATCAATATCCCGAAAGCCCGGCGGCGGCGGAGGCCACTAGGAAACTCGCCGAATTGGCCAAGACCGACAACCACGGCTTGCGCATGAGCAAACAATTTTTAAAAGAAAACCCGGAGCTATTTGGGCCGGCCGGGCTCGGGCTTAAGGCAACTTTGTTCGACGGTAATCCGCGGAACATGGAACTGGCTGATCGCGGCGTCAACGTCACCGGCGATAATGAGCTTCTGATCTATTATCAGACGGCTTCCGGTGTTCGCAGTCAGAGCTACCCGTTGCCACGCCAGACCTCGGAGCGCTTTTTCGTCACGTTGCGGCAGAAAAACCACGCGGTTGCCATGGCCGACGCCGGCCAGCGGGCCAAGGGCAGCGTCGGCGGCATCAAGAATCTGCCAATGCCAATCATTCAAGGCGCACGCCCCAACGCCGAGCCCGAACAAGAGCGCGACGACACGACCTTTTCTTTCGTGCGCGAGGCAAGCGCCCATGCCCCTGCATTCCCCAAGGTTTTGGATCATGAAATGCTCAGCGAAAATGAGCGCAACCCCGACGGCAAATATTCCTTGCCGCCGATTCAAGGAAGCGTCTCGGCCAGCCGGTTCAGCATGAGCGGCACCTTGCCTGCCGGGCTCTGGGGAAATCAAATCGGCTTCGGCGGCGATCACAAGGGATCATTTGCCGGCGTTCAATTGCCGATACCATTGTTGCAGGGCTTCATGCCGGTGGATTTCATGGTGCAAGGCAGGCCCGGCGGGGTCTCGGTTTATCCTAGGATCCACATGCGCGACGATAAGGGCGAAGATCAAGAGCTTTATAAATAGCATGAGCCGGCTCTTGGTTAAAAAAGAAATTGTCCGCGGATCTTTGTCCATAATCATCGGCCTGGCCATCTGGGAGCTTTCGACTCGCCTGCTGCTCGATAATGAACTGCTCATCCCGCCGCCGAGCAGCGTCCTTATCACCTTTTGGAATCTCGCCAGCAGCGGCGAGCTCAACAAACATCTGGTCGCAACTCTCATCGAATTTATCTGCGGCTTTACCACCGCTTGTGTCATTGGAATTATCCTCGGCTACCTGATGGGGATGTACAAATGGTTCGATGAGATCATGGACCCGTGGATCGCCACGCTGTACTCGATCCCGATTATTACCGTGGTGCCGCTGATTATCATCTGGTTCGGGATCGGCATCTTTTCCAAAGTCGTAGTGGTTTTTAAGATCACCGCCGTGGCGATTATTCTGAACACCGCTGCGGGAATCAAATCCCTGGATCCGGTCTGGCTCGAGCTAGCCAAATCGCTGCGGCTTAGCGACTGGCAGACGACTTATAAGATTCGCTTACCTGGCGCGCTGCCTTTCATCATCACCGGTATGAGACTTGGCGTGGGTCGAGCGCTGCTTGGCGTCATCGTCGCGGAGCTCATGGCGGCTAATGCCGGCTTGGGATTTCTGCTCCGCGATTCCTCCGAGACATGGGACAGCCCGAAGCTCTTCGTTACCGTGATTTTGCTGGCCGCCATGGGACTTGTGAGTTTTAACCTGATCAAGAAACTCGAACAGCGGATGGCTCCCTGGCGTCAAAGCGCCGAATGGTCTTCGGAGTGATCAGTCTGCGGCGCATAGAATTATGAACGAACGCCAACGTAAATTGACATCCACTTTCTTAAAGGCCGGCTCCGTCATCGGAGGCCTGGTTCTTTGGCATGTTCTGGCGACCGTGGTCGTGAAAGATCCGACACTGCTGGTATCGCCGGTGGTCGTGGCCGTCACCGCCTACCAGATGCTCTTTGTCACTAAGGATCTCTATCCTCATGTATTCGCCAGCTCATGGATCTTTTTTTATGGCTTCGTACTGGCGATTCTCGCCGGCGTGCCGTTCGGTTTTCTGATGGCGCTCAATACGTCGGTGCGCGATTACGTCAATCCGTGGATGGCGACGCTTTATACGACACCGCGGATTGCTTTCGCGCCGGTGTTGCTGCTCTGGTTAGGTATCGGCGCCGGCTCCAAAATCGCCATTGTCTTTCTCGGTTGCTTCTTTCCGATTCTGATCAACTCCTACTATGGTATGCGCGTGGTCAATCGCGACTATGTCGAGCTGGCCCGCTCGTTTCGTCTGAGCCGCTCGGCATTGTTCTTGAAAATTCTCTTGCCGGCATCGGTTCCTTTCATATTGGCTGGCATACGTCTGTCCGTGGGCCGGGGTCTTACTGGAGTCGCCATCGCGGAGTGGTTTGGCGCAACCGAGGGTTTGGGCTATCTGATCTTTTTTGCCGGTCAAACTCTCAACATACCCATTTTATTCGTCGGCGTGGCGGTATTTGCCGCACTCGGGATAATCGGGTTCGAAGTTATTCGACTTATCGAAATTTATGCGCTCCCCTGGAGAAAGGAAGCCCAAGGGAGTTGATATGGGCGGGCCAGCACTTGTATTGCGCAACTTGAACAAGGCGATCACCCGACCGGATCGCGATCCGTTTGTCATCTTTAGAGATATCAATCTGTCGGTTAGCGATGGAGAATTTGTCAGCATCGTCGGCCCCAGCGGCTGCGGCAAAACCACCCTGCTGCGGGTCATCAACGGTCTCATGCCGCATTCAGGCGGGGAAATTCTCATCGACGGCAGGTCCGCGCATGAAGTCGACAACGAACTCGTGATGGGCTTTGTCTTTCAAGGCGCATCTCTCCTGCCGTGGCGCACCAGTCTTAAAAATGTTGTTCTCGGTTTGGAAGGACGGAATAACAATGCCAAGGAAGCTGAACGCACGGCCCAGAAATTTCTCGATCTGGTCGGCCTTTCGGGATTCGAGACTCACTACCCGCATGAGCTTTCCGGCGGCATGCAGCAGCGGGTCAACCTCGCCAGAGCTCTAGCGGTTAATCCGCGAATTTTGCTGATGGATGAGCCTTTCGCTGCATTGGACGCGCAGACGCGCAATTTCATGCAGCTCGAACTGCTGCGCATTTGGAGGGAAACTAAAAAAACCGTCATTTTTGTAACGCATATGATTGCGGAAGCAATTCTTCTTTCAGATAGGGTCATTGTTTTCAGCCATCGTCCTGGCAGCATCCGTTCTGAAGTAAATGTGCCGCTGCCTCGTCCAAGAACCATGGAGATGAAATCAGATCGTCGATTTCTCGAACTGGAACAGGTTCTGTGGAAGCAGATCGAGGAAGAGGTAAACGCTTCCGGCGGTTTTTCACGGATGTAGCACCCGCAAACTCAAGGAGGATTCATGAAATATAACATCAAGATTTGCGCGCTCGGCGCAGCGCTGCTGTTCGGGATCTCGTCAGTCAAAATCACTTTCGGCGCCGAGTTGAGCAAGCTCCGTTTTGCCCAGAGCGGTCACACCGCGGCAAGCTGGCCGATCTACATCGCCCAGGAAAAGAAAATTTTAGAAAAAAATGGCATCCAATTCGAAAACATCATTATTCAGGGAGCGACGAATACTACCCGCGCCGTACTCAGCGAAACCATTCCTCTTGGCCGCATCAATCCAGATTATGTCATCGGCGCGATCGAGAAGGGCGCCAAGGTCAGAATCATTGGCGGCAATATGGAAAAAATTCCTTATGATCTGATGGCCCGAGCCGAAATCAAGAGCGGCGCCGATCTCAAGGGCAAAACCATCGGAGTCAGCACCTTGACCGGCGGCACCACCAACATGATCGAAGAGGTCTTGCTGAAAGCCTTCAATCTCAAAGAAGGCGACTACCGGTATCTGGTGGTCGGAACCTCGCCGGAGCGCTACGCCGCCTTGAAGGCCGGCTCGGTACAGGCAACCTTCATGGGCCCACCGTTCAATTTTCGAGCGCAGCAAGACGGCTTCACCAAAATCATCACCTTCCATGAGATCCTCGGTCCAATCCAGTTTACCGCCGATTTCGCCCACATGAATTATTTGAAATCCAACAGAAACGAGATCGTGCGTTATCTGAAATCCATGATCGAGGCGACCAACTGGCTCTACGATACGAAAAATAAGGAAGAAGCGCTGGCCATTCACATGAAGATTCTCAAGAGCAAGAGAGATATCGCCGAGCAAGATTACAAGTACCTGGTCGAAGAATTCCAGCCGTTTCCCCGCAACGGCGCGGTCAACAAAGCAGCAATGGAAAAAACCATCGATCTGCGGGCAAAGGAAGGAACCTACAAAGGCAAGAAGGTACCGGCGTACACCGAATATATCGACAACTCGCTGGTCGAGGAAGCGCAGAAGCTCGCCGGCGTCAAGTAGCATCGACACGACATTTGTGAAGTGCCGTTGAACCTGCAAGAAAGGGTACGGATACGGATTATGAAACCACTGTGGCAGATTTCCATTCTCGGCGCTTTGATTCTGTTCCTCGGTCAAAGCAGCGCCAGCGCCCAGGCTTTGAAGAAAATCCGCATCGGCTATCCCTCATTGAGCTTCAGGCAAAGCAACGTCTGGGTCGCCAAGGAAATGGGCTTGTTCAACAAGTATGGCCTCGAAGTCGAGCCGATCTTCCTGCGCGGCGGCCAGATGGCAACCCAAGCTCTGGTTGCCGGCGATCCCCCCATCGTAAATATCGGCACCGTGGTGCAGGCCAGCCTGCAAGGTTACAACCTGGTCCTGGTGGCCGCCGTAGAAACCATGTACGACCAGATCGTTTTTGCTCGCAAAGGCATCAACAAGCTTGAAGAACTCAAGGGAAAGCGATTCGGTATCAGCGGTTTCGGCTCGGCCACCCATAACGCCGCCAACATACTGTTCAAGCACTTGAACATGGACGTCAACAAAGACGTTGCGCTGGTGCCCACAGGACCCGACGCCGAACGGTTCGGAGCCATGACGGCCAATCGAATTGATGCGACCTTTTTCACTTCCTCGGCGGCGGCGCCGGCACGAAAAGCCGGTTTCAACGAACTCTTCCATGTCGCGGACTTGGGGGTCGAGGTCCAGGGAAACGGCTTTGCTACATCGCGCTCCTACATTGCCAGCAATCGTGACACGGTAAAAAGCGCTCTGAAAGGTTTCGTCGAAGCGATTTATTTTGTTTATGCCAACAAAAAAGAAGCGCAGCAGGTGTTCGCCAAATACATGCGCACGAACGATCCTGAGATTCTCGAAGATTCTTACAATGGCTACATCAAATGGATTCCTAAAAAGCCCTACCCCACGCTTAAAGGAATTCAGTACATGCTCGACATTGTCGCGCCCCAGCTGCCGCAGGCGAAAAATGCCAAGCCCGAACAGTTCGTCGATCTGAGTTTTTTACAGGAACTGGAAAAAGAAGGCTTCTTCAACGAGATGGCGAAGCGCTATCCGAGCAAGTAGCAAAGCTTCAAATCTAAACAAATCGCGCACAAGGAGGAGAGATTTATGGCAACTAAAACCATTCAACCGTCGTCTTTGAATGATCCGCGGCCGCGCTACAGCCAGGGAATACAAGCAGAGGGAGGAAGGCTGCTTTTTATCGCCGGCCAAACCGCTTCGGATAAAAACGGCAATGTCGTCGGCAAGGGTGACATCAAAGCTCAAACCCGCCAGGTATTTGATAACATCAAAGCAGTTTTAGAAGCCGCTGGAGGCTCGTTCGACAATCTCGTGATGACCACCACCTATATTACGGATCGGAAATACCGCGACGGATACAACGAAGTGCGCCGCGGGCTCTACAAGAAAGATCCGCCGACCAGCACTCTTCTGATCGTAAGCGGCCTGGCCAACGAAGACTACATGATCGAAATCGCCGGAATCGCCGTCATTTAGCAGTTAACTGAAAAACTCTGAATGCAGGCTGCTCAAAAAGATCTCAGAGGCGAGGCGCGCGAAGTTCGATGAGCAGAGCCGTACGCTTCAGTACGTTGAAGCGAATCGGGCGAGCGCAACGAAGCATATGAGTCTTTTTCAGCAGCCTGCGAGTCCTATGAGAGTTACAGTTCTCGACGACTACCAGCAGGCGCTTGCAAGCGCGCCGGCGATAAAACGCCTGGAGCAGCATGCGGAAGTGCAAATCTTGACCGAGAAACTACCGAGCCAGGACGCCCTTGTTCGCGTTCTGACCGGCTCTCGCGCGGTGATCCCGATTCGCGAGCGCACTCGATTCAACGCCGCTCTGCTAAAACAATTGCCGGATCTCGAATTGATCTCGCAAACCGGCAATCACGTTTATCATGTCGACATGAAAGCGGCGACCGAAGCGGGCATCATCGTCGCCATGGCGCCGGGGGGCAATAGCACTACCGAGATGGCTTTCGCTTTGATG
>JAICEJ010000141.1 GCA_025924215.1 Candidatus Binatia bacterium | reverse complement strand
CGGGACAACGCCGTCGTTGACATAGTAATTGGGCGCTAACGAACCCATGGCGCCGAAAGCCCCTTTTCTGCCTTTCCAAAGCCGTTGCCGTTCGGTTTCATCCCGCGCCAACCTGACCTCCCGCGCGCCGCTCTGCTCGCAGATCGCATACGCTAATTGCACGGAACGCTCGGTTTGCTCGCGCAAACCTTCGATTTCAACCAGCAGCACCGCTTCGGCATCGCGGGGAAAGCCTACCGGCGCTCCGGATTCGACGGCTTCAATGGTCGTGCGGTCCATCATCTCTAACGCGGCGGGAATGATTCCGGCCCCGGTGATTTCAACCACCGCTCGAGTGGCGTCATCCATACGATCGTAGATGGCGAGAAGGGTGCGCACCGACTCGCGATTGCGCATAAGTTTGACAATTACTTTGGTCACCACGCCCATGGTCCCTTCCGACCCGACAAACACACCCCGAAGATCATAGCCGGGCGTGTCCGGCACTTCGCCACCGAGCCAGACAACCTGACCATCGTCCAAAACGATTTCGAGACCAAGAACGTGATTGGTTGTCACCCCGTAGGCGAGGGTATGCGGCCCTCCGGAATTGTTGGCGACATTGCCGCCGATGGAGCATGCGGCTTGGCTGCTAGGGTCGGGCGCATAGAAGAAGCCATCCTTGGCGACTGCTTTAGTGAGGTCGAGATTGATAACGCCGGGTTCGACGACAGCAAGGCCGTTCTCGAGATCGATTCTCAGAATGCGATCCAAGCGCGCCAGAGATAGCACGATGCCGCCCTCAGCCGGCACGGCACCGCCGGCCAAACCGGTGCCCGAACCGCGGGGTACGACCGGCACAGCGGCTTGTTTAGCCGTTTTCACCACCGCTGCAACCTGTTCGACATCGGCAGGCAGGACAACGATCTCAGGCATGACCTGGAAGATTGAGCCGTCTTGTTCGTAGACAATGACGTCTTCTTTTTCGACCAGCACATAACGCTCGCCAACGATGGCGCATAGCTGGCGAACGAGATTGTTGTTATCCATTTGGCTCTATCTGTCTCCCGGTGATCCCTTGGAAGCGTAGCGGAGACTGGAATACAGTGTCAATGAGCGAGACCAAAGAACTTGGCCAATGCAATGAGCTGAGATCAGCAATCGATATTCTAAGCGACACAACTTCAGTGAGACAGCCGTTAGGATTATCACTTCTTAATTGCCGTGAGTTATGCAGGCTGGACGCACCATTGACGTAAGTCCGGAACCTGTAATATAAACCGTGAACGCGAAGTTGCCTTGTTGTGCTTATCTGAAAGGAGAGACCATGGCTAATCAAGAGAAGCTACAAAATCAAGATGCCAAGAAGATCTCACGGCGAAACGTTCTCAAAGCGGCGGTTGCCGCGGGTGGCGCTGCGGCTCTCGGCTTCCCGATGATTGCCCGAGGCCAAACGGGGCCGATCACAATGCGCTGGCAGAGCACGTGGCCGCAAAAAGACATTTTTCACGAGTTCGCCCTCGACTTCGCCAAGAAGGTCAACGACACGACCGGCGGCGATTTGAAGATCGAGGTGTTGCCTGCGGGCGCTGTAGTGCCGGCCTTCCAGCTTCTCGACGCAGTGTCAAAAGGCACACTCGACGGCGGCCATGGCGTGGTCGTGTACCATTATGGCAAGCAGACGGCTCTGGCGCTTTGGGGCTCGGGTCCGAGCTATGGGATGGATGCCAACATGATGCTTGCCTGGCACAAGTACGGTGGCGGCAAGGACTTGCTCGAAAAGCTCTACAAGTCCATCGGCGCCAACGTGGTCTCTTTCTTGTACGGCCCGATGCCGACTCAGCCGCTCGGCTGGTTCAAGAAGCCGGTCACCAGGGCCGACGACATCAAGGGGCTCAAATTCCGCACCGTCGGCCTCTCGATTGACGTGTTCACCGGGTTGGGCGCAGCGGTAAACGCGCTCCCGGGCGGCGAGATCGTGCCGGCGATGGACCGGGGACTGCTCGATGCCGCCGAGTTCAACAATGCGTCCTCGGACCGTCTCCTTGGTTTCCCTGACGTTTCCAAAGTTTGCATGTTGCAGAGCTACCACCAGAACGCTGAGCAGTTTGAAATTCTGTTCAACAAGACGAAGTTCGATGCGCTGCCGGCGAAGATGAAGGCGCTTATCGAATCTACGGTGGAAGCCGCTTCGCAGGATATGTCGTGGAAGGCGATCGATCGCTACTCAAAAGATTATGTCGAGATGCAGGCCAAAGACAAAGTCAGATTCTACAGGACGCCGGACTCCGTGCTGCAGAGGCAACTCCAGGCATACGACGCCGCAGCTGATAAGAAGGCCGCCGAAAATCCAATGTTCAAGGAGATTACTGCATCACAGCGGCTCTTTGCTGAGCGGGCAGTGAAGTGGGATTTGGACACTAACGTTGGTCGCCGCATGGCCTACAATCACTATTTCGCCAAGGCGGCTGGCAAAACCGCACCGGAAGGAAGCAAAAAGAGCTAATCTTCCGTGGACGGATAAAGCTTCTCCATCAGCCATCAATGTTGGGCTGATCCCTGGTGTTTTGCACACCGTGAATGCCTACCGACTACTCCGAGCCATCGATCAACTCAGCTACTGGTCGGGCAAGGCTTTTGCCTGGCTGATCGTTGCGCTCACACTCGTTGTCTCGGTGGAGGTCTTCAAGCGCTACATCCTGAATGCTCCCACGGCCTGGATCTTCGACTTCAACAACATGCTTTATGGCACGCTGTTCATGATGTGCGGCGCTTACACCTTGTCGCTCAGTGGGCACGTGCGCGCCGACTTCATATATGCCCGGCTGTCGCCGAAGATGCAGGCGGCGCTGGACTTAGCACTGTATATGCTTTTCTTTGTCCCAGGCATCCTGGCACTTATTTATGCCGGCTACGGTTACGCCGCCGAGTCGTGGCAGATCGGGGAGCACTCGACTGTGACCGCGGAGGGTCCGCCGGTTTATCACTTCAAGTCCGTGATCCCGATCGCCGGCGCGCTGGTGATGCTCCAGGGTGTCGGAGAGATCGCGCGTTGCATCCTGTGCTTGCGCACCGGCACCTGGCCGGCGCGTCTGGAAGATGTCGAAGAAATAGACGTTGTCGGCGGACAGCTCGCTCATAGCGAGTTTGTCGACGAAGAGTCGCGCCGCGCTGCGGCCGGATCGGCACACGCACTGGACGAAGCCGCGCGCCAGCGCACCCTGGTGGATGAAAGAAAGGGAAGGCAACGGTGAGTGATCCAGCGCTCGGATTGACCATGCTTGGGCTCATCGTGATCGCGATCATGATGGGGTTTCCAACCGCCTTTACCCTGATGGGGCTGGGGATGCTCTTTGGCTTTCTCGCTTTTTGGACTCCTACACAGCATTGGTACGACAATCAGGTCTTCGATCTCATGGTGCAGCGCACGTATGGTGTGATGACCAACGATACTTTGCTGTCTGTGCCGCTCTTCGTTTTCATGGGCTACATTATGGAGCGCGCCGCACTGGTCGACCGAATGTTTCATAGCGTTCAGCTTGCCTTTCGGCGAGTGCCCGCGTCGCTCGCCGTGACCACCTTGCTGGTGTGCGCCTTTTGGGGAATCGCCTCGGGCATCGTCGGCGCAGTGGTGGTTCTTATGGGAGTGATCGCTATGCGTCCGATGCTGAATGCCGGTTACGATGTACGGCTCGCGTCGGGTGCAATCACGGCGGGCGGCACGCTGGGTATTTTGATTCCGCCCTCCGTGATGCTCATTGTCTATGCGGCGGTGGCCGGAGAGTCGATCGTGAAGCTCTATGCGGCGGCAATGCTGCCCGGGTTTTTCCTAACGTTCCTCTATCTCGTCTTCATTCTCGGCTGGGCAATCATCAATCCGAAGATCGCGCCTAAGTTGCCGCAGGAACAGTATCGGATCGCGACGCCGGAATGGCTCCGACGGCTCGAACGTGGTCCGGCCCGACGGATCGTTGCCGGTCTACTCGGCGCCATACTTCGACCGAAATTGTTGCACGGCGCGACGTCACCCGACGGTCATCGGATAACCTATGGGCTGATCGTCAAAAACTTCCTGACGCTGATGGTCCCGGCAGTACTGACGATGGGAATGTTTGCTACCGCCTGGTGGTATGTCGTTATCTATAACGCCCCCAGTGCCGCCGTCGCTCTGGAGAGCGGGGCTGCGCAGCCGCTGAACTTGCCGCCAGCTGCTTTGGAGGAGAGGCCGCAGGAAGCGCCGCAGGAGAAATTGCAAGAGCTCGGAGGGCCACCAACCACGTCGGAGTTTTCCGAATCGCCTCTGCTCCCGGACGGGCCGCTTCAGGAAATGGGCTCACTGGCCGAGGCGCCAGGCGCATCGGCCACCCGCAAAACTCCGGAATACTTCTATCTCGTGTTCTGGGGAATGGCGGCTTTTTCGACGCTTCTTCTTGCCATCTACTACTGGCGTATGGATGGCGAGCAGCTCGAGATATTGAAGGAACTGGTGGTCTCGGTAGTGCCGCTGGGTGTGCTGACGGTGGTGGTGCTCGCCGTGATTTTATTCGGCATCACTACGGCCACCGAATCGGCTGCAGTGGGAGCGCTCGGAGCTCTTTATCTTGCGGTGATGGCCAAATACCCGCGCCAGGTTTGGTCCTGGACTCTGGTCGGAGCAGTTATTGGGGTGATCCTCAGCTGGCCGCGCGGCGGCGTAGTGACTGTGCTCGTCTCGGGTTCTCTTGGAGGCGTATTCGCGGGAACGCTGGTTCCCTGGTTTTGGGGGCTCGGAAGGTCCAAAGAGCTCTGGCAAAATCTCAAAGAATCGGTTTTCCTTACTGCGAAGACCACGGCTATGGTCTGCTGGCTCTTCATTGGTTCGGCGCTTTTCTCCGGTGTCTTTGCGCTTCATGGCGGACAGGCGCTCATCGAACGCTGGGTTCTGGGGATGAACCTCTCTCCCGTCGGGTTTTTGATCATGGCGCAACTGATCATATTTCTACTTGGCTGGCCGCTCGAGTGGACTGAGATTATCGTTATCTTCTGTCCGATTTTCATACCGCTGCTCGGCCATTTTAACGTCGATCCGATTTTGTTCGGCACCATGGTAGCGGTTAATTTGCAAGCGGCCTTTTTGTCGCCCCCCGTGGCGATGTCAGCCTTTTATCTGAAGGGAGTTGCACCGAAGCACGTCACTCTCAACCAGATTTTTGCCGGCATGATGCCGTACATGCTGATTGTCCTTCTGTGCCTGGTGTGCATGTACATCTGGCCGGGCATGACGTTGTGGCTGCCCGAATTCCTGTATGGTTAGTGCCGTGGCGATAAGCTTCCGCATTCCTGCGTTCTCGGTCCTCGATCATACTCAACGTACTGACGACGTACGTTTCCGGTGCGCACTCCTCCTCAGGCCTTGGCTGCTCGCTTCTCGCCACGGCACACATGCGTGGTCGAAGAATCCACGACAACATCGGATGCCGGCTTTAGAGATGAAGGCTGGGAACCGAGAAAAGCGGAAAGTTTTGTTTATATATTCTAACTCAATTTGCCCAGGACATCTGATTTGTAAATACGCTGGATGGAACTAACTGATCTTCACTTGCTCTCGGCTTCGGAGGCTGCCCGATTGATCCGTGATGGCATCATCAGCTCGGAACAGCTCGTCGAGGCTTGTCTAACGCGCATACGCGAAGTGGACCCGCAAGTTCAGGCCTGGGCGTTTCTCGATGCGGACTATGCACTGACGCAGGCGCATGCGCTGGATGAGCTACGTTTATCGGGCCGAGCGATCGGTCCGCTACACGGCGTTCCGATTGGCCTTAAAGACATTTTCGACACGACAGACATGCCGACGGAATGCGGTTCGGTTCTATACGCTGGACGAACTCCGTCGCGCGACGCGACGGTGACGGCCATGTTGCGCGCTGCAGGCGCGGTGATCATGGGGAAAACCGTGACCACCGAGTTTGCCTACTTCTCACCCGGTAAAACGCGCAACCCGCATAATCCTGAACACACTCCCGGCGGATCGTCCAGCGGTTCAGCAGCCGCGGTGGCGGCAAGCATGGTGCCGTTGGCGCTGGGAAGCCAAACCAACGGTTCGACCATTCGTCCCGCGGCGTATTGCGGTGTGATCGGGTTCAAGCCGACCCACGGTCTGATTTCGCGCCATGGCACCTTGACCATCTCGCGCACCCTTGATCATGTCGGCCTGTTCGCTAATTCGGTAGAAGATATCGCTCTGCTCGTTGGACAAATCGCCGGCTACGATGAGAACGATCCCGACACGCGGCTGCGGGCGCATCTTCCATTTGCCGTGATCACCGCGGAAGAGCCGCCGTTACCGCCAATGTTCGCATTCATAAAAACACCTCATTGGCAATGCGCCGACGAAGAAACCCGAGAAGGGTTTGCCGAGATCATTGAACATCTCGGTAGTCAGGTCGAAGAAGTAGAATTATTTCCTTCGGCGGGGGACGCTTGGCAGTGGCACCAGACCATAATGAGCGCTGAGATGGCTCACAATCTCGAGCGCGAATGGGGGATCGGCGGCGCTCGTCTATCGGAGCAACTGCGCGCGCAGATCGAGCGCGGGCGCGAAGTGCGCGCGGCGGAGTATCTTGACGCGCTCGGGCGAATAAAGTTGGTCAACGACAGTTTCATCGAGCTTTTCGAACAGCGCTATGACGCAATTCTCACTCCTGCCGCCCCGAGCGCGGCGCCGAAAGGTCTGGCCAGCACCGGCGATCCATCGTTCTGCACGCTCTGGACCTTCTGCGGCATGCCCGCGCTGAGTTTGCCGTTGTTGCAGAGCAGTTCTGGCATGCCTCTCGGTGTTCAACTCGTCGGTCCGCGTTACGGTGATGCGCGATTGTTGCGAACGGCGCGCTGGCTGGCCGCGAAAGTTGCAACGTCTTGAGAATTATCATTTCGGATGGGGGAACCGGCCGGTCGCCGCTAACTAACTAATCTAGAGATTCGTTTTGTATGCGATTCGCCCGATGTCGGATCTCGGACGAACCATAGTCTTTGGCAAAGCTCGATGGTAACGGCGGCACCAGATCGGTCAAAGCCAACATCGAGTAGAAGGCAAGGGCGATTGAGTTCGCTAGTCCAAAATTGCACGCCTACCAGTTCACCAGTTCGACCAAGCCGAGGCTGATCCATGGGACATAGGTGACTAGCAGAGTAACCAAAGCGAGCACGACCGTGAACGGCCAACCCGCTTTGAAGACCTCCCAGAAGGGCAAACGCGCAATGGTAGCGACGGTGAAGAGCACGGTGGCGACTGGCGGGGTCTGCTGGCCGACGCCGAGGTTGATCGTCACGATAATACCGAAGTGGATCGGGTCCACGCCGATCTGGCGAATCAGCGGCATAACGATGGGAACGATCAGAATAATCGCCGCCGCCGAGTGGAGAAACATCCCGGCAATGAAAAAAAAGATGTTCAAAAAGAGCAGTATCATATATCTGTTCGATGTCGTCTCAAGGATCATCCGAGCAAACTTCTGCGGAATCTGCTCACTCGTCAGAAACCACCCGAGCACGGCAGATGATGCGACGATCAACATGACCACGGCGGTCTGTCCGCTTGAATCATTCACGACGCGGGTGATCTCGCGTACCGGCAGCTCGCGGTACAGTACGGCGCCAATGATTAATGCCGCGACTACAGACAGCGCGGCCACCTCGGTGGCGGTAGCGATGCCGAGAAAGATGCCGCCCCAGATCACAATCGGAATCAAAAGTGCCCAGAATGCTCGAACGGTAGCTTTTCCGACCTCATTTAAAGAGAATTTCTGCTCTACCGGTAAATCTAATTTGCGCGCGTAATAGTAGCTGAGACCCATCATGCTTGCGCAAGCGATAAAGCCAGGGAGAAAACCCGCAAAAAAGAGCTTGGCTACTGACACCTCGGCCATCCAGGCATAGATGATCATAGGAATGGAAGGGGGGATGAGAATTGCAGCCGAGGCAGCGTTGGAAACGATGGCCGCGCTTAGCGCCCTTGGGTAACCCCGCTTCTCCATGGCAGGGATTACAACGTTTCCGATAGCAGCCGCGTCAGCGACGGATGATCCCGAGATCTCGCTCTGAATCATCGTCGCCACCACAGTCACCATCGCAAGTCCGCCGCGGATAAACCCGACAAAACTATTGGCTAGGTTCACGAGCCGCAGCGAGATGCCCGAAGTCTCCATCAGTCCGCCGGCCAAGATGAAGAGCGGAATCGCGAGTAACGGAAAGCTCGACGCCCCGGAAAAAAGATTTAGCGGGACGACGCTGAGCGATGCGGTTCCCTTCCAGAGAAGAAAAAGAATGGTGGTGATCGAAAGGCCGAACCCGATCGGGACGTTGAAGACCGTAAGGAGAATGATTACTCCGAGGATGAGCCACTCCACGCCGCTTCAGCTCCTTTCCCAGTCGCGTTGCCGAAGAGAAGATGATGCAGTCGCTCAAGGCTGATAAGGAGCATGAGCCCACCGGCAATAGGAAGCACGCTGTAGACCCACGCCATTTTGACCCAAGGGAGCGAAACCGCAGTCTCGTTGCCCATCTTCTGCGTGAGGGTCCATCCATAGTAGAAAAGCACAATTTGGAATCCCAAGACGAAGAGCTCGGCGATAACGTCGGCCATCCTCCTGGTGTTCGGCATGAACCGATTTACCACCAAGTCAAATCCGATATGTCGGCCACGGTAAGAGGCCGCCACCGCTCCGTAGAAGGTCAGCCAGACCAGCAGGTAGGAAGCGAACTCGTCATACCAGGCAAGAGATGCGCCGAGGACGTAGCGGAAGAAGACCCCCATGAAAACCACGACGACCATTAGGACCAGCAGGAACATCGACCACCAGTCGAGAACGTTGATCAATCGATCGAAGATTCGCCGCATGGATTCTCCAGTTTAAATTTTCGCGTCTTGCGTCTCGAGTTCTAAATGCCAGATTCTAAAAACCCACGGGTGCGAATATTTTTGCTTCAGCGCAGCGACTGGACTACCTTGATAAGATCTGCCCCGCCAGCGACTTCTTTACCAAATTCCTCGTAGATCGCCGCCGAGGCCTTAATGAAAGCTTCTTTGTCGGCTTCGTTTACCTTCATCGGCGGAGAAAGTTTGCTCATCAGTTCCTTATCCAGCCGTTCGCCCTCAGAGCGGGCAAAGTCCCCCAGGTCCCAGGCGATCTTGGAGAGCGTGCTCTGGATATCTTTAGGCAGCTTGGACCACACATCTTCGCCAATCACCAGATAAGCGGGTGTATAGACATGGCCGGTCAACGAAAGAAATTTTTGCACTTCGTAAAATTTCGCGGAGGCGATTTGTGGGAACGGGTTTTCCTGCGCGTCCATGACGCCGGACTGCAGTGCCGAATAGACTTCCGCCAAGGGCATGGGCGATGGATTCGCGCCGTAGTCTTTAAACATCTTTACCCGCCAGACTCCGCCGGGCACTCTCAACTTGATCCCTTTCAAATCCTCTGGCTTCATGATCGGCCGTACATTGTTGGTGATATGGCGAAAGCCGTTCTCCCATACCCCCAGGACCCTAATTCCTTTTGTCGGCAGGCCGCCGAAGAGCTGGTCCTGCACCTGTTTATTCTCAGCCACTTTCTTCATATGGGCTCGGCTGACAATGAGGTAGGGCATCTCGAAGACGCCGAATTTGGCATCCATGGTGCTCATGACCGTTGAGGGCGCCACCATCTCCGGGGCGCCAACCTTGATGCCTCGCATCATCTGCTCGTCGCTGCCGAGCTGGCTTGAATGAAAGACCTTGACCTCTAATTTACCTTTGAGCGCAGCGTTGACTCGCTTGGCATATTCATCAGTCGTCACGGCGAAGAGCGAGCCGGGAAAACCGACGTGACCCAGGCGCAACGTTGTTGTCTGCGCCAGGGACGCTTGAGCCCATATACTGAACAAGGCCATCCCAAGAATAGTGATCAATGTCCGCTTCATCTCGGTTCTCCTTTTCGCCATGTCCAGCTTACGGTGCCTTACCTATTCTTTGTCCGTGCCTCGTTGAGGATGGTTTCAGCCCGCCTGATGTTGAACACCCCGCAGCTGCAAAATCGCGCCATCGTGCGCGCGACTTCCGCCGCGCCACGCCGATTTTCCTTGACCCAATCGATCATCTTTTTAGCGAAAGTGGCGGATACCATGCCGTGACCACACATGGTCGTGAGCTCAAGAACAGTGGCGTCCGGTAAACGGTCCACTCGCCCGCAAAACCCCAGAGAGTATTCTACGCTATGACGGGTAATCCCGGTGTCACGGCAACAACGCACCGCATCTTCAATGGGTGCGCTGATGTTCACCGAGATGCCCAAGTTTGCGCGCTGGACGTCGTCGACGAAGGCCTTCAT
>JAICEJ010000140.1 GCA_025924215.1 Candidatus Binatia bacterium | reverse complement strand
GTACCTCACCGGTTTGGGTATCTACCTCCACCTCAGCTACCTGAGCGACAATCGATGTCTCCGGCCCGTCCGCCATGTTGGCGTAGTGACCCTCTCCTAATATCGAGCCCTGATTAGCTTCGGCAATCTCGGCAAAGCTCAACCGCCGTTCAGCGCGGCGATGAGTGACCCCGCCATCGTAAAGAATCAGCTCTTCCGGCATCGCATTCATCGCCTGGGCGGCAATTTTTAAAATCTGTTCACGCGCTTTATTGGCGGCCTCATACGCTGACCCGCCATGCACTCGGGTGCTACTACTGCCGCGCACCCCGGTATCTTTGATCACTTGGGTCGTATCCAGCATCTCGACACGAATCGACTCGGGGGAGACTTTGAGTTCCTGGCCGACGATTTGACGCATGATTGTAAACGCGCCAGGACCGGTATCGGTCACCGCCGAGGAGAGCGTTATAACCCCGTCTTTGTCGATCTTGACGAAAGCGTAGGACTCGCCGCCTTTGGAAACCCAGTTTGCAATCGCGCAGCCGCGGCCAACATTCTTGGGCTTGGGATCGCTGTAACCAGATATCTCCACCGCTTTGATCAAGGTGTCGCCGGGCTTGACGTGTGGCATTACTTCACCCAAAGGGGACTTATCACCGTCGCGCATGAAATTAATCCGGCGATACTCCGCAGGATCCATTTCCAGACGCTTGGCAACCAGGTCGGCATGGCTTTCGGTGGCGAAAAACGCTTGTAGATGTCCTGGAGCGCGCATGTAACCGCATGGCATCTTATTGGTGTAAACGTATTTTTCCTCGATAAAACAATTGGTCACGCGATAAGGTCCTGCTGCATCGTGAGCGCCAACCAGATAACCCTGGGGGCGATAAGAGCCGTAGGCGCCGCTGTCGAAGATAAATTCTATGCGCTGAGCGATCATCATGCCGTTCTTCTTGACGCCTGTCTTAACTCTTATCACCGCGCCGTGGCGAGGATTCCCGGCGACCAACTCCTCGTTATAATCGATCAGCAGCTTGACCGGCCGCCCGGATCTTTTTGCCAATGCATAACAAAGCGCGACTTCATTGGCGTCTCCCTTGCCACCGAAATCCCCGCCGACATAGCATGGATGCACGATCAGACTTGCAGGAAGGACCTGCAACGCGTTGCCGACTTGGTCGCGCAAATTGAAAGGGCTCTTGGTCGAAGCCCAAATTTCTGCGCTACCGTCCGTATTCACCCTTGCCAAACAACAATGAGGCTCGATGTAGGCCTGATGTACCGCCGGAACCGAATACGTGTTCTCTACGGTGATGTCGGACTGGCGGAAACCTTCCTCTACTTCCCCCTTCTTCCAAGTGAGATGCACGAAAAGATTGCTCGGCGACTTAATCGTGTGCAGCAGGCCCTTATACCCCACTAAATCCGGATGAAGCAGGGGTGCTGAAGGTTCCAAGGCTTCAAGCGGATCGAGGAGCACCGGCAACTCCTCATAGTCGACATCGATCAAATCGAGCGCCGCTTCCGCCTCTAATTCAGATTCAGCCGCCACGGCAACAACTTTTTCACCCACGTAACGTACGACACCATCCGCAAGGATCGGCATATCAATAATCTTCTTACCGATCCTCGCGCCGCCGAAATCATATCCCGTGACTATGGTTTTAACCCCCGGTACAGCGAGGGCTCGCGACGTATCAATTTTCTTGATGCGCGCGTGAGCAACCGGGCTTCTTAATACTTTCACCCAAAGCATGCCGGGGAGAACTATATCGCCGGCGTAAACCGCCTTGCCGGCGACTTTTTGTTCGCTTTCAACCCGCGGGCTAGGGATGCCCACGCTCCATAGATCGGTCATAAGCAACCTCAGCGATTTTCCTTGCTGCTATTAATTGAAAGATCAACGGTTAGTTAACGATTTGATTACGTTCGATTCTTGCTGCGCTGTATAGTCTGGTTCCTATCCCGTGAAGAATAAGTTGACCGCTACATTGAAGTCAACACTAAGCGCGAGCACAGAGCGGATCCTGAATGACGTCGACAGTCGGGGACGTTAGAGTCTGCCGAATAGGACGGACTACCGCTCCTACCAAACATAGCCACGTATGGAGTTCTTGTATGAACAGTTAGCCGCCGAACCTTCTACAGGTTCACGGCTTCTCGTTTGCGTGATGTAGTTGCAAGCTACTGAGGACGCTACCGAGAGGCCCGACCTGAATCGGCAAACCTTTGTGGTAGGCGATCACCTGATTTGAATAGGGAGAAACCCGTGTACCGGGCGTAAGTATTCCCACCAGGTTCAGGGGGTCAGCGGCTGATACGATAAACGGTTGCTGTTTGTCATCGGCGCGGCGTTCGGCTCGAAGTTTCTCAATTGCAACAGGCAAGGCAAACTGTTCGCCGACGAAACCGTTAACGAAGCGGCCGCCGCGAATCTCGCCGCGTGCTTCCAGGCGGCGATACGTGGCGAGCAAAGTCCGCCATGGCGGCAGATTCGCCTCGCGGGCGAGAAGATCACGAAAAACCACCCCGTATCTTTCGAGTAGTTGCCGCGCCTGCCGTTCGACGATTTGTTCGCTGTTCACGTCAGCGTCGCCGTTCTGATTACTCCAGAGCGACCACCTGCCCACGGGCATCATCCGTGCCGTGCTTCTTCCGCCGCTAATTACCCTAAGATTGTGGCGCTTTCCCTGGCGCTTGTGCTCAGGCAGCAACAGCACTCGGAGACCCGCAATGCCGTCGCCTGTAGCCAGACCATGGGCCACCAGTTCCCAGAGCGCTTCCTCGACTTTGATTTTCAGCAGCCCGGCGCCACGGGCAATGTCGGCGACAAAAGACGCGCCGCGCTGTTCTAGATAACGCGCCACGTCGCGCGCGCTGCTCGAAAGCGTGGGTACGTCGGCCCAACGCGGCGACCGATCGCCCAGAAAATAATCCAAGTCTTCCCGTATTAGGAAAGCGATCGGGGCGTTTCGCGCCGGAGCTGCCAAGCGCTTGCGGCGCCGCCTCGCGGAAAGTTTCCCTTGAAGATTATCATCGGAACTTTGCTCGGCCCGCAATCTGCCCCAAGCCACAACACCGGCGAGGCAGAGATGTTCCAGATCCGCCGGAGAATAATTCCGCACCCGCGCCGGCAGAACCGATTGTTCCCAGGCGGGTGCCGGCAGTTCCAGTCCCTGCAACTGTTGAATCACACGCAGGACTCCGTCACGTCCCTCGAGTTGGCGATTAACTCCGACGTGCTGCCAAGACAACAAAAAGCTCATAAACTCCACCGGCGAAACCGGCTCGATTTCTCTGCGCATGCGCCCGAGAGTGAGACGATGGATGCGCGCCAGCAGCACGCGATCGCACCATTCAAGTTCTCCGGCAGAACCGGTCGATGGAGTGAACCGGCCGCGCAAAACCATCCCGGCTCCTTCGAGGGACAACAATGCCGACTCTATTCTGGGCGCTTCAATACCCAACCGGTTCGACAAAGCGGTGACGGTTGTCGGTCCGATCGCTTCCATCCAGCCCTGAACTATTCTTCTGAACGCTTCTTCTTCCGATACCGGTTGCGCTTCGAAACTCAACGGCAACTCTACAGCTGGAGCGAGGGTTACATCCGGCATGCAGGTGCGAACCAACTCAACCCTTTCGGTCGCAACATAGGCGGTCATTGCGGTTTGAGAGCCACGAGGCAGCCAAGTCGCTTCAGTGACGCGGCGGTTGTCTATCAATTCTTGAGCGATGCGCTGCCAGTCGGGGCGCTCTCCCACCGATAAGATTCCAACCCCAAGCAAAAAGTCATGGAGCTCGTCGCCATTGCGGATTTCGGGCCAGGCTTGACGTCGGACCTCATCGATGGCCGCTTGGTCAAGCTGACCGAATTCACGCTCCAACCGTAGATCCGTTCGTCTTAGAGAAACCGCCCGCGCGCGCCGTTCTTCCAAAGGTGCATCGTCCAGGAAAGCGTAGGGATTGGCATTGAGGATTTCATGCGCCATGGGCGATGGCGCAGGCGTATCGACCGCCAGGGTACTGATTGCACCACTCTCAATGGCCGCGATAATTTTCTTGATACCGTTGAGATCCATAGCCTCGTGCAGGCAATCGCCGATTGTTTCGTTGACCAACGGATGGTCCGGCAACTCGACCGGACCGGTGCGGTTGTCCCCGCAGACCATCTGCCCAGGAAAAACCGCCGCCAGCAAATCCTCGGCGCGCATTCGCTGCAGCGCTACCGGCACCTTTCTGCCGCCGCTGTGACGCATGACAGCCAGGGCTCGGGTAGAGTTCCAGCGCCAGCGATTGGTAAACATCGGCGATGCCAATGCCGCCTGGATCAGGCTCGGCTCAATCATCGCCGGCCGCAGCATTTGAAATACGTCGCTCAAGGGAAAAGAGTGTTGCTCGACCAGAGAAATAACGATGCCGTCATCGGTGGCGGCCGCTTGCAACTCCCGATCGAAGCTGACGCAGAAGCGCTTTCTAAGCGCCAGGCCCCAGGCGCGATTGATACGCGCGCCCCAGGGCGAGTGAATCACCAGTTGCATGCCGCCGCCCTCATCAAAAAACCGCTCGGCAACAATAGATTGCTGCCCCGGCACTGTTCCAAGCACGCTGAGCGTTTCGGCTACATAATTTACTATCTGTTCTGCTGCCGCTTCCGGAATCTCGATTTCACTGACCAGCCAATCTTGGGCTTTCCTTCGATCTGAAATCCGCTCGGCAACGTCGAGGCGTAGATCCGATACCGCTTTGGATAATTCTATGGTGCGCCCCGGCGACTCGCCGAGCCAGAAAGGGATACTCGGCGGCAGCCCTTGCGCATCTTCAACCCAAACCTTGCCTGAGCCGACCCGACGGATACGCCAGGACCGATTACCCAGTAAGAAAATGTCTCCGGTGAGACTCTCGATGGCAAAATCCTCATTGACTTTGCCGACGGTCGTTTCACTGGGAAACTCAACCACATCGTAATCGGCAGTATCGGGAATTGCTCCACCGTTAGTGATCGCCGTTAATCGGGCGCCGCGCCGCGCGCGCAACATGCCATGGACCCGATCCCGATGAATGTAGGCGCCGCGCCGGCTCCTTCGGGTTTCGACTCCCTCGCTGAGCATCTGCAGCACCTGTTCGTATTCGATCCGCGACAGGTTGCGATACGGATAAGCGCCGCGAACCATGCGCCATAAAGTGTCCTCACTGATGCCGCCGTCGGTTTGAGATTTGCTCGCCGGAACGTCCGCTTTGACCGCCGGCGTCATGCTGGCGACCGTGGCTACCATTTGCTGAGCCAGGATATCGAGCGGTTTTTCGATCACCGCAATTTTATCCAACTCGCCTTGGCGCGCGCTGCGAATCGCTGCGGCGCACTGCATCAGATCGTCCCGGGTTAACGGATAAAAAATACCTTTGGGAATTGCTCCCAACCAGTGCCCAGAACGGCCGACCCTTTGGAGCAAAACCGCCAACGTGCGCGGTGCGCCGATATGACAGACGAGATCGACATGGCCGATATCGATACCCAGCTCCAAAGATGCGGTGGCGACCACGACCGGGTATTGACCCGTTTTCAATTTTTGTTCGACGTCCAGACGAGTTTTTCTAGACAAGCTGCCGTGGTGGGCGCCCACCTTGCCCTCGCCCAGGCGCTCGGTCAGTTGGTGCGCTACTCGCTCCACCAAACGCCGCGTGTTTACGAACACCAGTGTCGTCCGATGGTTTTTGATTTGTTCAACGATTTTATCGTAGACCGCCGACCAAATATCCTGGCGGATGATCGGCCCCAACTCCTCATCGGGAACCTCGATGCGAAGCTCTAGATCGCGTTTGTGACCGGCATCGACAATCACGCAGTCGGGGCTGCCGTCCTCTCGCACTCCCCGGGAGCCGACCAGCAGCCGTGCTATTTCCTCAATTGGTTTTTGCGTCGCGCTCAAGCCGATCCGTTGCAAAGGCCGCTCTGCCAATTGATTGAGTCGCTCAAGCGAAAGCGCCAAATGGGCTCCGCGCTTGTCCGCTGCAATGGCATGAATTTCGTCGATGATAACGGTCTCGGCATTTCTTAGAAATTCGCGACTGCGCGGTGATGTCAGCAGGATATACAGTGATTCCGGTGTCGTGATGAGAATGTGCGGCGGCCGGCGCACCATCAATTGACGTTCACGGGCCGGCGTGTCTCCCGAGCGCACCGCTGTGCGAATCTCCGGCAACATAATTCCTTCGCTGTAAGCAAGATGAAAGATTTCATCGAGCGGCTGTTGCAAGTTTTTAGCGATGTCGTTGCCGAGAGCCTTCAGCGGTGACACGTAAACCACGCTGGTCTGATCGCGCAACTCCCCTGAGATTGCCCGCTTGAACAGCCGATCGATAGACCATAAGAAAGCAGCCAGCGTTTTACCCGATCCGGTGGGAGCCGCGATAAGCGTCGGCTGGCCCCCCACGATCGATAACCAACCCTCCTGTTGGGGCGGCGTCGGACTTTCGAATCGTTCGAGGAACCAACGCTGAATAAGTGTATGAAAGGCGTCCAAATGTTCTCCTGTAGGGTCGAGGCAGAAGAAACAAGCTTAAGAGGAAACTATGGCAGGTTCAACAGAATGGTGCTTATAAGATTACTTTTGCGGAATGATCGCTTCCGGCTGAGCCGCCATTCCACGCTTCTGCAGCTCCTCCATCACGAGTTTAGCGCCGGCATGGCCTTTGTTGGCCAATTCACTGGTTTTGCTGATCAAAGACTCGAATTGCGTGCGAAGTTTTTGCGCTTCCTGCATGGCCGCTTCCTGGTGACCCCGCGCCTCGCCGAGGTTTGCGCGATCGGTGGCGAGCTGTAGTGTTTGGAAACCAAACCAGAGCACCAAGGCGATCAGCAAGATCGTCAGCGGCAGATTGGCGCCTCGTTCCACCGGCGGTGCGATGGGCTCACGTTCTTCGATTTCGTTCGGCGCTTCATCCATGATCAAGATACCTTACTTTGACTTAGCGCCGGGAGGTTGCGCTGGCGCCGGTGACAGGTTGATGCCGACTCCGGCGAGAAGTTCCTTCAGTTGTCCATCGTTGGTTTTCAGGGCCATTTCCGCCAGCACGCCTATCACCTGCCGGTTCAGCGCTTCCAGTTGGATAGTTTCAGCGATGTACTGTTGCCGCTCGTTGACGCTGAGCTGCAGTGACTGGTTACCGGCCATCAATAAAATATTGACGATCACCAATAACAACACCAACACCGCTAGTCCGGTTAGGACGATTTTCCCCCTTTTCATGATTCGAATCGATTCGGAATCACCGCATAGTTTTCTTGGAATCGGGTTCGGCCCGCTGCTAACGGATCAGGCTGCCGAGACGCTCCCAGCGCACCCAACGATCGGCGCCATCCCAGGACCAGTAGATCAAAAATGCCTTGCCGCGCACCTCGTCCAAGTTGACGTAACCCCAAAATCGACTATCGTAACTCCGATCGCGGTTATCGCCCATGACGAAAACATGATTCTCCGGCACGGTGCGCGGACCATAATCATCGCGGTTCGAAAGGCCCGCGGTTTGTGGATCATCGCCTTCGAAATGCGCATGGGGATCGTCGATTTCTTTTCCGTTGATCGAAACCTTTTTGCCGCGAATCTGAACTTCATCCCCCGCCACACCGACCACGCGCTTAATGAAATCCTTGCTGCGGTCTTCAGGAAAGATAAACACGACTACGTCGCCTCGTTTTGGTTTCGAGAAGTCAACCACGTAATCTTCTAAAAACGGCACCCGAATGCCGTACGCGAGCTTATTGACGAGAATGTGATCGCCAATCTGCAAAGTCGGGATCATCGACCCGGATGGTATCTTGAACGCTTGAACAATGAAGGTCCGGATGAAAAGCGCCAAGATTAGCGCCATCCCGATCGCTTCGGCGTATTCGCGGAAGGTCGATTTGCTTTTTGCCAATGATTGACCCTCCGCCTTGGTAACTTTTCCGGCTGGCATAGAACTCCGATCTAAACCTTGAGAGCAGCGAGGAACGCTTCCTGGGGGATCTCTACTTTGCCCACCTGTTTCATGCGCTTTTTCCCTTCTTTTTGCCGCTCGAGCAATTTTCTTTTGCGGGTGATATCACCGCCGTAGCACTTGGCCGTGACATTCTTGCGCAAAGCTTTTACCGCCTCGCGAGATATGATTCGGCTGCCAATGGCGGCTTGGATAACGACTTCGAACATCTGACGCGGGATGAGCTCGCGCATTTTTTGAACAAGGTCGCGGCCACGGTAGTACGCCTTATCGCGATGCACAATCATCGACATGGCGTCCACCACATCGCCGTTAATTCGCACGTCTAGTTTAACCAGATCCGCGACGCGATAGCCAGCTAGCTCGTATTCCATGGAAGCATAGCCCCGGCTGACCGACTTCAAGCGATCGTAAAAATCAACGACGATTTCATTCAACGGCAGCTCGTAAACGATCATCACTCGCTTGGGCCCAAGATAGCGGATCTCCTTCTGCGTGCCGCGTTTTTCTTCACAAAGCCCGAGCACTCCTCCGAGGAACTCTTGCGGCAAATGAATTGTCGCTTGAATGATAGGCTCTTCGATCTGCTCGATTTCGCCCTCCGGCGGCAATCGCACCGGGTTATCGATTTGCAGGACTGCGCCGCTCGTTTTAACGACGCGATAGACGACCGTGGCAGCCGTGGTGATGAGGCTCAAAGCGAATTCGCGTTCGAGACGCTCGCGGATGATGTCCATGTGGAGCAGGCCGAGAAAGCCACAGCGGAATCCAAAACCCAGGGCTTGAGATGTTTCCGGCTCGAAGGTGAAGGATGAATCGTTTAATCGTAACTTATCCAGTGCTTCGCGCAAATTTTGGTATTGATTGGCGTCGGTCGGATAGAGGCCGCTGAAGACCATTGGCTTCATCGGTTTGAACCCGGCCAACGGCTCCCCGGCTGGGCGATCGTCGAGTGTTACAGTGTCGCCAATTCGAGTCTCGGCTACTTCTTTGATCGCCGCCATCAAAAAACCGACCTCTCCGGCGCGCAATTCGTCGACCTCGATTGGCGCGGGCGCAAACACACCAAGGCGGGTCACTTCAAAAGCGCGGCCGCTAAACATCATGCGAATGCGACAGCCTTTGGCGACCTTGCCATCGAATACGCGCATCATCACCACTGCGCCATGATAAGGATCAAACCACGAGTCGATAATCAATGCCCGTAGCGGACCATCGACGCTTCCTTTAGGATGAGGAAAACGCTCAACGATGCCTTCGAGAATTTCTTCAGTGCCAACGCCCTCTTTAGCGCTGGCCAAGATCGCATTGGAGGCATCGAGGCCAATTACGTCCTCGATCTCTTTGCGCACTCGTTCGGGATCAGCGCTAGGAAGATCGATTTTGTTTATGACAGGAAGAATTTCAAGATTGTGGTCCAGCGCCATATGAACGTTGGCCACCGTCTGAGCCTCAACGCCCTGCGCGGCGTCGACGATCAGTAATGCCCCCTCGCAGGCCGCCAAGCTACGCGACACCTCGTAAGTAAAATCGACGTGGCCCGGGGTATCGATGAGGTTAAGCTTGTAATCTTTGCCGTCCTTAGCCTGGTAATGCAGGCAAACGGGACTGGCTTTGATCGTGATCCCGCGTTCCCTCTCCAAATCCATGCTGTCTAATATCTGATCGGTTTTCTCCCTAGCGCTCACCGCGCCGGTGAACTCGAGCAGGCGATCCGCCAATGTCGATTTACCATGATCAATATGCGCGATGATTGAAAAATTTCGGATATGCTCAAGACTCATGAGAGCTCTTTTTCGCGGTAATAAGCTATCGTCTGCATCAGCCCTTCCTCAAGGCCGATCTCGGGCCGCCAATCCAGGACGCGGCCGGCCAAGGCAATGTCGAGGCAGCTGCGCATCTGCTCGCCGGTTTTCGCCGGCCCATAAAGCGGTTCAACCTTGCTAGCGGCGCGCTGCTGCAACATCCCGCAAAGGGTCACGACATCGGTCTCACGGCCGGTGCCGATGTTGATGCCACCAACATGACTGGTTTCCAGAGCGGCGACATTGGCCTTGACAACATTACCGACGAAAACATAATCGCGCGTCTGCTTGCCATCGCCGTTGATGATTGGTGGCTTTCCAGCAAGCAGCTGGGCAATGAAAATTGCCACCACACCTGCCTCGCCTTTGGTTGACTGGCGCGGCCCGTAAACATTGGCATAACGCAACGCGACGTAACGCATTCCGAAAGCCATATAGTAGTATGCCAGATATAATTCGCCGGTCATCTTACTCACACCATAAGGGCTCATCGGCTTCTTCCCGTGATCTTCATCAGCCGGGATCGGCTCCTCATCGCCGTAAATGGCGCCGCCCGACGAAGCAAAAATGACTCGAGTAGTACCGGCTTTTTTGCACGCCTCGAGCAAATTGAGAAAACCGAGGATATTCACGCCGGCATCGAACAGAGGATCTTCCACCGAATGACGCACATCCATCTGCGCTGCATGATGATTTAACACGTCGGGTTTGACCGTGAG
>JAICEJ010000139.1 GCA_025924215.1 Candidatus Binatia bacterium | reverse complement strand
TCGAAAGGGTTCACGGGCCAGTCCAATCAAGCTACAGTGCCGCGAGCGCGACTGTCGCTCAGTTGTTGGCTAAAGTCGAACACCTAAGTGCCATGGAATGCTGCCGGGCTTCTATACTCCTCAGCTGGCCGAACTGGGTCGCAGATGACAACTATGCTAACCCTTAACTTGGAGCCGCAGCGCCGCGTAAACTTTCTCCGCCGTGATCGGTAGATCCTTGATCCTCACACCCACTGCGTCTTCGATTGCATTGGCGATCGCAGGAGCAACCGGGCTGATCGGATTTTCGCCGATGCCTTTGACTTTGTATGGGCCGACGCCTTCGCCGCTGGAAACGATCACGGTCTTCAGCGCCGGGATGTCTTTAACGGTCGGAATTTTATACTCGCCGAAGTTGGCCACCTCGACACGTCCGTCCTGCACCGGAAGATATTCGATCAACCCATAACCAATCCCCTGAACGACGCCGCCGTCGATCTGTCCCTGATGACCCACGGGGTTCATGATCACGCCGGTGTCGTGCACCGTTGTCAGTCGTCGCAAGGTGACTTCGCCGGTCTCAGGATCAACCGCAACTTCCGCCACCTGAGCGGCGAACGCGGTCACGGGAGAATGATCGTCGTCTTTATTAACCGATTCTCCCGTGATCGAGCGGCCAGCTTGCGCCAACAGCTCGCCCCAAGGTTGTTGCTTCTTGGTCTTTCTGTTGACGATCTTTTTACCGCTGAGCACTGTGTCACTCTTGGTCCAACCGAGCATCGTCTCGGCAAGTCCTAGCGCTTGTTCTTTAGCGGCACGCGCGGCTTGGAACGCGGCGCCGCTGGCAACGCGTGTGCCGCGGCTGCCGCCGAGCCCGGTATCGGAAGAAACTCCGGCATCCGTGTCCAGAGTTTTGATTTGAATCACATCGGGAGCGCAGCCAAACTCTTCCGCGACGATTTGCCTGAGCGTCGTATAGGTGCCGGTGCCTTGTTCGAAAAAAGATGTATGAATCGTGATCGAACCATCGGCGCCGAGTTCGACCTTCAGTGATGTAGTACCGCCGCCCGGCCCGCGATAGCCCATTGCGATGCCGCGCCCGATGTATTTTCCTTTACTTGTCGAATATCCCGCCGCGTTCGCCGCCGCCTTAAGCGTTTCCTTGGCTTTGATCGCTTGGTAGTGACCGCCGGTCAAGGTGATGTCGCCCTCTTCCATGAGATTTTTCATGCGGAACTCGTAAGGGTCCATGCCGACTTTGCGAGCGACGCAGTCCATGTGAGATTCGGCAGCGAAGAAGCCTTGCGGCTCTCCGGGCGCGCGCATCTGCCCGCCGGGAAGGTTGTTGGTGTAAACGCGTGAGACCGCGATACGCGCGTGCTCGGCGCGGTAGCAGCCACCTGCATGAGCGATGCCGCCAACGATCGCGCCCGGTCTGAATCCGCCGTACGCTCCGGCGTCGAGATAGGCATCCATTTGATGAGCGACGATTGTACCATCGCGCGCGACGCCGGTCTTCAATTTCATGATCGCCGCATGCCTCGGCGCGCCGGCAAAAAACTCTTCGCGGTATTCCATCACCATTTTGACCGGTCGCCCGCTGCGCAGCGCGAGCAAATAACAGATCGGCTCGTCGATGGGCGCCCCCTTGCCGCCGAAGTCGCCGCCGATCGCCACAGGGTTCACGCGGATTTTTTCCCTGGGAATGCCGAACGCCTGCGACATGCTTTCTTTCAAGCCGTGCGGCACCTTGTTGGGCGACCACATCTGCACCCGATCCTTGTCGTCAATCCAAACCAGACAACAGTGCGGCTCGAGAAAAGACTGATGCACGCGGGGAACGGTGAAAGTATTGTCGACGATCAAATCAGCTAGCGCGAATCCGGCTTCGACATCGCCGCGCGTGAACACGTCGTGAACGAAGCGATTGGTCGGGTGATCTAACGGTTTTGGAAGTCCCTTATAACTCGCCACATCGGGATGGATGAGCGGCGCCCCTTCTTGAAGCGCCGACTCCGGATCGAATACCGTAGGCAGTTCTTCGTAATCGATCTGAATAAACTCCAAGGCATTTTCGGCTTGCTCCAGCGTTTCCGCGGCTACCGCCGCGACGCGCTCACCCATGAATCGAACGCGGTCTTGGGCGAGAACGGAAATATCGCGGTAACGGCGCCCGTAAAGAATCCCGCGCACATCGTCTCCGGTAAGCACCGCGCGCACGCCTGGCGCTTTTAGAGCTCGTGAAATGTCAATGCCCTTGATGCGCGCGTGAGAGAACGGACTGCGCAAGGTCTTGGCCCAGAGCGTGCCGGGTAACAGCACATCCGAAGTGTAGCGCGCTTCGCCGGTTACTTTGCCGGTGTTATCTGTGCGCGGTGTCGATTGACCAATGATTTTGAAGCTCATATTTGCTTCCGTTGTTGCTCTGATTTCCGGCGGCGCAAGAGTCCCGTGCTTTAGAATGTCGAACTGCTATCGGGGGGCGCGACATCGAATGCATTCACCGTTAACCCGATCAGGCTGTAATGGCCTGCGAGCGCGATTGTTTCGATCAGTTGTTGCCTCCCCAGTTCGGCCAGCGCTTGCATATACAATGCCTCCGGCAACTCGTGCGTGCGCAGCAGGGTGCGAACGAGTTCCACGAGCAGGCGCTCGCGCGCTGTTAATCGCTCCAATGTGCCGTTGACTCGCACCGCTTCGATCGCCTCGGTTCTTGTGCCCACCTCGCGTCCTCTGGCCTCATGTCGCGCCCACGGGTAACGCGCCTTCATTTCGCGCGCCGTAGCCATGATCACGAGCTCACGGTCGACTGCCGGCAGCGCTGCGTTAAAACGAAAGTAGTCTTCCAGGGCTGCGACGCGGTCGGCAAGTGCTGGGACGTGCATCAATACTCCAAAGGGTCCACGTACTCCCGTCCGAACGGCGGCGATGCGGTCCCAGACCGCTTGATCGTCCGACGCCAGTGCTTCGCGGTCAATAACTGGTAATCGGCTCATAGTTCCTCTCATCGAGTGACAAAGTATGAAATTTGAAAGCTGAAAACGGAAATTTCGCTTTCATCCTGATTTTTCCGCGGCCTCTTTTGGAACCCTTTGAACAGGGTGCTTCCAGACTCACCGCAAAGGTCAGCTGCTTCTGGTGGCCTATCCTTCAAGAAAATTTGAGCATTAACGTGGTGAAGTAATGGAGTCATGTTCTGATTCAACTTTCGGTATTCCAAGACGCCACACTCCACCTCTTCGCTGAAATTTCATTTGCCGATGAGTTTCTTTATCCGGGCGATTACTTCGGACGGTTGCACAATCACTTCTTTGGCTAAAACCTGCAGCTCCTCGCCGCTGATCAGCTCCGGCTCAAGGCCTTTCTTCCTCGCTTCGCCGATAAGATCCGGATGATTTATCGCCTTGGCGTAGGCGGCGCGTAGAGTCTTAAGTTGTTCTTCATGGACACCAGGAGATGACAATGTCGGTGCGCTGCCAAAGCCGCCCGAGCCAAGCATTACTGTGGCTAGACGGCGGTTCGACTCAGAGGTCTGATACTGATCCATCAACTCATTGAACGTCGGCACGTCAGGCAGGCGTTCCTCGCGCTTATTGCCGGCTTGAACCAGGACGCGAACCAATCCGTTTTTCCTCCAGGTATGGAACGGCTCGCGCGCAAAAAAGACCGTGGTGGTAAACGCGCGGCAGTGAACCTCGCCTTTCTCCGCCGCCAAGTCAATGTCAGCGCCGCCCTGATAACCCATCACGATGTTAAATTTTGCGCCGATGGCCTCTTCAAGCAGTTTGGGCAGGTAGTAGCCCGTGTTGCCGGTTCCAGTGGCGCCGCACTTAGGCGGCACGGCGGCCGTGCGAACATCGTGAATTGTCTTGTAAGGAGTACTGGCCCACATGTAAAGCATCGCGTTGGTCGGCGTCGAGCTGCCAATCCAGGCAAACTTTGGCCAATCGAACTGGACCTCTTTGCGGGCCAACAGCTGGTCGAAATAGAGTGCCGCGTTGACGATTCCAAGACTCAACCCGTCGGGCTTGGCGACGCCGTAAATATAGTTCGCAGCTACCATTGAACCGGCTCCGGCCATATTCTGTATGATAGCGTTCGGATTTCCCGGAATGAACTTGGTCAGGTAGGGAGCGATCAGCCTGCCCCACTGATCATGGGCGCTGCCCGCAGGATAGCCGACCACGATTCGTATGGTTTTGCCCTCAAAGTAGGGCGCTTGCGCTCTGCCGTCGGGAACCCAGACGAGAAACACCAAGAACCAGAAGATTATCTTCTTCATGGCACCTCCAGGTGACTCCGAATGTGACGACAGCCGGACTAACAGATGCGGAAGGACAAGACAAGAAAAATAAGAGCAGTATGGCCACAGAAACTAAGGAAGCAATCGGCGACGTTATCTTATTAAAGATCAAAAAGCGTCTTCGAGGCGGTCGCCGGTTTGTTTCGGAGTACTAAATGAAATGAAATTGATGAAGGCGGCAAGAAAACTGGCTAGCCGCATAAGGTGCTCCGCTCGCCAGTAAATGCTGAGACCGGTGACGGGATTGGTTCGGGCCGCTGCGCAAGTTCCGGTGACGCGAGTGATCGCGGAGCAAGCTTTGTGAGCCGGGAGCTTTTATTGATCAGCAGTAAATCCTACTGCGTGATCTGAATAATCGATGCACCGATTCCATCGAGAGATGTTTTTCCGTCTGCGGCGAGGTTGTCACGACGCGCCGTATCGAAATTACTGACATACGCGATGTTGCCGACGAAGATGACCGAAGTTGGAAATTCGAGTGGTCCTTTGCTGTCGTTTTTCAGCACGTCCCTGACTTTGCCGTCCGGTGTGACCTCGACGATAGCGTTACGTTCGTTGGCGGCGACCCAGAGACTACCCTTGGGATCGAACGCCGGACCGTCGGCGCCCTCCAATAGCGCGCTTTGCGCCATTAGGCTGGGCTTGCCGGCTTTGCCGTCGGGATTGACCGCTACCTTCCAAATCGCTCCGCGCGCGGTATCGGCAACGTAGAGAACCATTCCTTGGCTGTCAAATACGAGTCCATTTGCCGGAATAGCCTGCTGGGTCTTGCCGTCAGCCAACGTGCGGGTATGGAGCTCGATTTGCGCCCAGTCCTCAGCCGCTCCTCCGCCGGGACCTATGCGATAGATCTTGCCGTTACGGCCTCCGGAGACATAAAGACTGCCCTTCTTGTCGAATGCGATACCGTTGGCGCCTTCTGTGCCAGTGGCGAAGGTTTCGGCAACGCCGGGTTTTCCTGGATTTAGGTCCGTTTTCCTAATCCGCAAGATCTCTCGAAACCCACCGCTTGTCAGATAGAGATCGCCTGCTTCGTTGAAAATGAGTCCGGAACTGTCGGCTCTCACAGGTTTCCCATCCTTCTGTCGCGTTTCGACGCGACCGACGATCACCGGGGCTGGATTTTTCGGATCGATGCGCAGTACATTCCCGGTTACCCGATCACAGACGTAGAGTAGCCCTTGCGGATCTGCGGCGACGCTCTCGACAATTACGGTTTGCGCTGAGCTGTTGGGATCGAGGTCGACCAATACCGCCGCTTTGGGCGACTGAGCGGCGGCGGTAGCGGAGATGCAGAGAAGGCAAAAAATCGAAAGCGTCGTCTTAATGGCCATTACTTTCCTCCGGGTCGACGCATCGGTCGACAGCTTAGTTACTAAAGCGGATACAAATATCAAAAATTTCTCGCCGGGACGCCTAAATCCAGTCAAGTGTTTTGGTTTATTCGTGACGTTTTCATCCAGACAGGGGGCAGCCGCAAACCAGTTGAACCACTCTGCTAAGCGGCACTGGTGGCATTGAAGAGATGCCGGATCGCAGGGTCACCGCCTTGGGGTGTCTCCGTTGAGATAGGCTTGACCGCGAGGCGTGAGCGTAACTTCGGGCTCGTCAACTGTTTCGGCGCGGCTCATTTGAACCAAGCCACCAATGATCGCGTCCTCCCAAATGGTATGTCTCGGACACGTGGTCTGCCATGCATTCATGGCCTCGGCGTAAGTCCGACGGCGACTTGAGATCCAGGAAAGAAACTCCAGCATCAAGAAATTCGCGGACTCTGACATATACCCTCCTCCTTGATCCGCTATCTCTAGCGACATTCTACTCGTTGTGCGTTAATTCAGTACTTGCCATTTGCTCGATAAGCTTTACCAGCCCGGAATGATCCAGGTCGCCGTGACCCATGGATTTCATGGCGCTCATCATTTGCGCGACTTGGCTAGTGACCATCAGCGGCACGCCATACTCGAATCCCGCTCCCAGTGCGATCTTCATGTCTTTCTCGTGCAGCAGGATGCGAAAGCCCGGCTTGAAATTATGCTCGAGCATTTTCTGACCGTGAGCCTCGAGTATTTTCGATTGGGCGAAGCCGCCTAGGAGCGCTTGCCGCACCTTAGCCGGATCTACGCCGGCCTTGGCGGCCAGTACCAAAGCTTCGCCGACGATAGCGATAGTCGTTCCGACAACCATTTGATTAGCCGCCTTGGTCACCTGGCCTGCGCCGGCTCGGCCGGCATGAACGATGTTCTTTCCTAGCGATTCAAATATCGGCATCGCTCGCGCGACGGCGGCTGCCTCGCCGCCGATCATGATGGATAAGCTCGCGCTGATTGCACCCGCTTCGCCGCCACTCACCGGCGCATCGAGCATATCGCAGCCTCGCCTTTGCGCCTCACCTGCAAGTTTGCGGGCGACGGCAGGTGAAATGGTTGACATATCGATGAGCAGGGTTCCCGATTTCAATGCCGAGAAAATCCCGTTCTCGCCAGCATAAACGAGATCGACATCGGATGAATCGGGTAGCATGGTCATGATAATTTCCGTGCGCCCGGCGACCTCCTTTGCATCTGTCGCGGCCTGTGCACCTTCCCTGGTCAGTTCGTCCACTGCTGCGCGACTACGATTATGCACGATCAGCGGGTAGCCTGCCCTAATCAAATTGCGAGCCATGGGCTTGCCCATGATACCTAGGCCAATGAAACCGACAATCGGCTTACTCATGATCAGCTCCTCTTCCTCGCCATGCCAGCTAATCTGGCAAGTTTTGTCGAAACAATGGGCCAGCAGCACCCACGAAAATATCGCTCTTTAGAACTGCTGATTACGACGATTATTACTCGAGAGGCCTCATGGCAAGTCAATTTTGTTGTCGATGCCTTTACCCAATTAGATCCATTCAATTTGCTCCACAGTTGGCAAGAGAGGAAGAAGGTAAATCGAATGTAAGCTGCTGTTCGCAACTTATCTTTGTCATGCTCTCTATAAGTCCGGGAATGTGGCTGCAGCGCGATTTTTTTATCGACTTTGCTGATGACAATCTGGAGTCTCCGGTTGATGTTGGCGGCGTTGTTATGCCGGGGATCAAAAAATAATCGCCTATACTAGCGGCACCAAAAATGTTTACTGCAGCGCCACAGCAATTCAGTTCAGCTTCGGTGACTCGGCGCGCCAGGTTTTTAGCGTCCATAGAAAGCTGCCGAAATCCTGGATTGAAAAAACGAGTGCTAGGGGTGCGGGGATAATTTCGAGATACCACAATATAAGCATGGCGAACGGCACAAGCGGCCGGTCCAGCAACGACGCGAAAACAAACCCCGCGGCATTCAATCGACCGCTGGCAATGTAAATCATACCGAGCCCGCTGACTAATAGGCCGACGAGGCGGAAATAATTCGCCGCTTGTTCAACCAGCGGAGGCAAGTTTAGTATTTGTGCGACGAAATGCGGGAACAGCACAACCAACGAGCCTTCGAGAAGTATTAACCAGCCGAAGACTTCCACGCTCTTGGCTGACCGGCTCTGCCCTCGAGCAGTAACAAGGCGTTCTAGCGTTTTAGTGAAGTACGACAATTCATCTGCTCCTGATTGAAGTGCCCAGACAAGCAATACCTGGACAATTCATCGTCATAGATCAACAGTCTAGGTAGTAGCAAATTGTCAGCTCCTGATTTGCGCTCTGATCATAGGCGAAACTCCGCTCCCTGTTATCCCAGTCCAGGAGAACAGCACGGCTGGCGACATGCCGTCCAGAAAGCCGAGGGCATAACTCCGATCGTAAGCAGACCAGAAACGACAAGATCGAAACGATGGCTACCGTTTCGATCTTGGTGCGGGTTTGGAAGGTGTGTGCCTTACAGTCTGGGTACCAGCACCGTCGATCCGGCGCGAAGTAGGCTGGCTTTGCGCAGACCGTTGATCCTGAGGATGCGCTCGGCTGACGTGCCGTAACGTTGAGCGATCTGCATGAGCGTCTCACCACGCTTAACGCGATGCCGCACTACGCTGGATTGTGCTTGTTGGCGCGCAGGTGTCTCGCGTGCCTGGCTCACCTCACGAGTCTCGACAATGGCTGCCATTTGTTTTTGGACGGGCAACTTCACGCGGTAGCCTGCGGGAATAATCTTTGGAGCATTTGCCAGGGCCGGGTTCCACTCCAAAAACTCATCTCGTTTAAGCCCGGTGGAGCGCATGACCGCTGCCAGCGATGTTTGCGACCTTAACTCCACTTCTTGAATGGCAACCGGCGGCTCTAAAGCGAGGCCGGGGAAGTATCGTTCAGGATTCTTGCCGATAGCAACGGCGACAAGGAATTCGGCGTAGAAATTTTTCGGCGGATATCCAAAGTATGGACCGTTATATTTCTGGATTACATCCACAAGGTTGTCCGAGCCGACTTCAGCCACTGCGCGGGCCATGCCGGCGGGGCCGAAGTTGTAAGCCGTGATGGCCAATGGCCAATTGCCCAGTAACTCATAAGCTTGCTTGAGAAATGATGCCGCCGCGCGTGTCGATTCGATAGGATCTCTTCGTTCATCGATGGCGCGATTGACCCGCATATACTGTCTGCCGGTAGCGGGCATAAACTGCCACATGCCCAAAGCGCCTGCATGGGAACGTGCGTTGCTGTTGAATGACGATTCGATCAGAGGGAGATAAGTCAATTCCACCGGCAAGCCCCGGTCCCGGAAGATTTGCTGCATTTGCCCGATATAGCGGTTGGAACGTTTGAGTCCCGCGGCGGTTCGTTCTTTAACGCCCCGCTGTGCCTTGACTCGTTCAATGCTGACTTCATGCGCCGCCGCAATCCGCGCTCTTTCACCGTCGACGTATTCGTTGGAGCGATTCTCTTCGCCGACCTCCAAGACTTCATATATCCTGGACATCTCCAATGGATCAAAAAACACCAGTTGGGATATGCTGTACTCGGTAAAAATTTTGGTCCAGAACTCGACGGGTTGCTCGAGTCCGGCAAGAAGTGGGAACGGATTATTATCGTTTTCGCTGGGAACGGATTGAGCTCTCGCATGAATCGGCAAGAACGCTATCCAAGACAAGACCAGTGAGAGGAACCATCGGTGCGCTCGCTTCATTGCCGCCCTCCTTGTAGTGAGCCCCCAATTCGAGCAACCCACGTGCCATCTGCGTGGTAGTCATAACCAGCGCATATTAAAGAAAATCGGCCTGAGAAACAATCGCTATCCGTAAAGCCGGCAGACATTTTGACTCTCGTTGGTCGATTCTCGGCATCTTCCTTAACCGAGAGCTCTCTTGGCTCAACCAATGTGTCGAAAGCCGCGGACTAGATTTGACCGCTGCTTGACCGGTGCATATAGTGCCACCGAGTTTCACCATGACGCGGAGGAAAGCTTGGAACATTCAACCCTGGTCGGCATCGTTGAAGCGTTCTTGCGAGTGATTTTGGGCTGGCGCTTTTTGATCAGCGGCTTGAGCAACGTGCGCCGTTGGCCAAACCCGGTAAATACCGCAAGCATTCTGTTTTCGCAGCATGCGAGACTTTTCGGGCTAATCGCCACCGTGCTCATGGTGGGTGGCGGTCTTGGTCTTGCCGCCGGCTTCCAGACGCCGATTTCATCGACGATGCTGGTTGTGTTCTTAGTTCCAACGTTCAGTGTGCACTACTATTGGCTCAAGGTGCTGCCGACCATGGCACCGACAGTTAAAAACTCGATTGCCGATGACAAGGCGCTGGGATACTTCCGAAACTTTGAGCGCCAAGCGTTCCATGCTCACGAAGTGGGAATCCGCGATAATCTAGTTTTGCTAGCTGCGGTCGCATACTTTGCAGTCCGGGGCAGCGGGGCGTACGGTCTAGATTATCTGATTAGCAATTGGGTGGTGTGGATCTTCCGGTGATACTCTGCGGTCATAAACGGCCGACAAAGCGGCCGGGATTCATCAACCTCTGAGGATCGAATTGCTGTTTAATCCTGCGCATAAGGAAAAACGCCTCTGGAGCCAGTCCCCAGATGTCCAAATCCCGCTTCAGATCAGCCGGAGCGTCAAGCAGCACAACATTCCCCTTGTGTCGGGCCGCCTGGGATCGGAGCTGTGCAAAGCGCGCGGCGGCTGACCCAGTTTCGTTGGACCCAATCCAGATCACGCCTGCCGCCACATCCGCGACAATCGCCGGACCAAAATCCGTCGAATCCCAATCCTGAACGCCGCTTAGCAAATCAGTAGTCGCTGATCGTGGCACCGTTACACAAAAGACCACCTCGTGGCCGAGAAGCGGGAAATCGC
>JAICEJ010000138.1 GCA_025924215.1 Candidatus Binatia bacterium | reverse complement strand
TGCCGGGGAGATGAGCGCGGCCATCGCGCCGCCCAAGGGATAGTAGCCACCGCCGGTGCCGCCGGTGGCTATGGATAGACGTGCTTTTGTCTGCGCGAACGCCAGATCGGCAACTGGCATTGCGCCGACGAGCATTAGGAAGATGCGGAAAGAAAAAATAGTTAGACTACGTGAGACGGTCAGCACCCGTTGGTTTTGACCCACTAGGGCAATCGAACTCTCTATGTTTCATAAGTCCTCCGAATTAGAAGTTCAGCTGTATGACAGCGGCATCAAAATAGGGTGAATTGAAGATCGCCGAAGAGAGCTCGTTAGCTGCTATGTGAGGCGGCGAGAGTCGATCAATCGGAGAGGATTTGTGGTAAGTTGGCGTCGACGCTCGATTGATTTGCTAGGATGGCATTGATAAGACTTCGTGCGTTGGAAAACTTCACCCTGTGATGTGGACACAACGGAACCTCACGATGATCATTCTCTTGCTCATACCGACCGTGCTTTGTGCATTGATGCTATCGGCATCGTGCTATGCACAGGCGCCATTACAGCAGGTTGTGCTCACCTATTCCAGCCGTAGTATCGCCTCCATTGATCTCTTCATTGCGCAAGAGCGCGGGTTTTTTCGCGAGGAAGGACTCGATGCGCAGCTTGTCCAGGTTCGAGCGACGGCTGCAATCGCGGCGATCATTTCAGGAGAGGTTAACGCGCTCGGTTCTATCGGGAGCGCCATTCGAGCGATTCCGCGCGGAGCGCCGATCAAGGTGTTGACAGTAGGACTGCGGCGGCCGGTGTTCTGGCTGGTGAGTCGACCCGAGTTGAAATCCTACTCGGACCTTAAAGGAAAAGTAATGGGAACTACCACGCTGGGCGGAAGCCAGCATACCGCCGGCATCCGATTGCTGCGCAAGGCGGGTCTGAACCCTGATAAGGATTTGACAGTGGTCTTGGGCGGTGACGTGCCGACTCAGCTCCAGGCTTTGGTCAATGGCTCGATTCAAGTCGGTATTCTTTCACCGCCGATGGTGATCGTTGCCCGTGATAAATATAAAATGAATATTTTAGGCAGTGCCATTGATGAGTTTACCAGCATTCAGAATGGTTTGGGCTTCTTAGAAAAGAGTCTCAAGGAGCAACGCGATCTGGTAAAGCGGATTGTTCGATCCCGCGCTAAAGCGAATCGTTACTTTCATCAGAATGAGCGCGGGAGCAGTGAAGTATTGGCCAAATATTTAAACGTCGATTTCGAGACTGCGCTTGAAACCTATCGGATATCGCGGCCGGCATTCACCACTGATGGGATCCCGACCGATGAGGAGATATCTGAATATCTTAAAGAGGACGCGCGCATCCTTGGTTTGGCGGCGCCATTGCCGGCAACAAGAGTGTTCGATTTTTCGTTACAGCGCGAAGTTAACCAGGAACTGAGGGCGCGATGACACAGAAAAAAAAGGTCGCTGTTTTTGGCGGCGGATGTTTTTGGTGCACCGAAGCGGTATTCGACGAGCTCCGTGGCGTAATTTCAGTCGTTTCGGGCTATGCCGGCGGGGAAGTGACAAATCCGACCTATGAGCAGGTCTGCGGTGGCCGCACTGGTCATGCGGAAGTGATTCGCATCGAATTCGATCCCGATCAGATCGCTTTCCGCGACTTGCTGACGGTTTTCTTTGCCACGCATGACCCGACGACGCTTAATCGTCAGGGCAACGATGTTGGCACGCAGTATCGCTCAGCAGTATTTTATGCCGACGATGAGCAGAAACGTGAGGCGGAGAGTTTTGTCAAAGAGCTAGAAGCCGCCGGCACCTTTAGTAAACCGATCGTGACTACTTTGGAACCACTGACCGACTTCTATGAAGCTGAAGGCTATCATCAGAAGTATTACGCAAACAATCCCTACCAACCCTATTGCCAAGTAATGATCCCGCCGAAATTGAACAAGCTTCACAAACAGTTCGCCGAGTTGCTCAAATCGCACGGCAAAGGCGCAAGCTAAACGTTCCAACGAGGCCAAATCGTGCGTCGATCTCGGTCCAGCGATGGAGGCGCGCGCTTTAGCCTCGGTGATTTTTCACCATGCTGGGCTTCATCTGATATTTTGTATGAGGATTCGGATGTTGATTGGTTAGTCTAAGTTGCCGGGTGAGCCCGCGAGCCGTCGAGTTGTCGGAACTTTGAAGTAAAGTGCTAGGAAAATTCGCATCGATTTGCCATGTTCAGAGTCGTTCTAACTAGGAGGTCGTGGATACGATCTCATCACCACATCCGTTCGAAGCGCCAACGAACATCCTGAAGATTCAATTATCGCAGTCATTGCAGCAGTTCTTATTAGCTTGAGAACTGAAGATCAACTGAGAAGAAAGTCATGCGCGAACAAAGCTCAGCAGTGGTCATGCTTTCCGGGCGTAAGTTTTTCTTCTCTTGCGCCATGGTTGCCGCCATTATTTTATTTATCGGCCGCATTGTTCCTCTGTCGATATCGCTGCTGGCTCTCGAGGTCTTCGCGACCATTCTGGGATTGTTCTTCTTCGGCTCGTTCCGCTATCAAATTCATAAGAATGCGGTTACTTACGGAATGGTTTTGATCATCATTGCGACTTTCTGCGGATTAAGCAGCTCGCAGTGGCATGTCGAGATCGCGCAAAGCGGCTGGGAGCGATGGGCACAGGATAACCTCTTTTCGTTCCATGGCCTCGATGAGTTGATCCATGCCGATACCATGTTGTTTATTCTCGGCTTGACGTTTTTTGTCGCGGTGATTGCGCAAACGCGTCTGCTCGAAGGACTGACTTTCTTTTTGCTGCGTCGGTATCGTGGCGCGGTACTCCCGACCGCCTTATCGGTCACTGCAGTGGTTGCCTTCGCCTCGGGTATCCTGGACGGCGTCTCGATGATCGGTTTAACGATTCGAACTCTCGTCATCATTATGTTGCTTGCGGCAGCCCCCACGGCCGCGATTCGTTACGCCGTCATGGTGTGTACCGCGGTGACGACTGTTTGCGGAATCTGGTTGGCCTATGGCGAACCGCCCAATTTGATCATGAAGGCCAACTTAGATCCTTATATCGACAATGCTTTCTTTTTGCGTTACTGCGCGCCTATCGCCGTTGCCAGCTACCTAGTCATCGCCTGGCAACTGCGTAGAAGACTGCGCGGCGAGCAGGTCAATTTAGAAACTATGGACTTAATCGACGCGAACGCCGAGGACGTCCGCTTCCTGCAAGCGATGCGGCATGGAGAAGTGCTGACGCCAATTGAATTCGTCGAAAACCATGCGCACGATTTGGGAGACAAGACCGATCAAGTAGTGGAGCGATTGCGTGAGGGCGAATCCGTGGGTGTCGCTCTGGTTCGTGAAGAGATTCCAGAAGTGACGCGCAAGCAGCTGTTGGGTCGTTTTGTCAGCGAAAACCTGGCTGAATCACTCGATCGCCACTATGTCCTGCAGGCGGCGGGGGACCAGGCCGGCGCGCTTGCCGCTGAACGCCAGGTGGACGATACTCTCGCGGCGTCGGCGCGACGGCGCAAGGTTGCGCAAAGGTTCGGCGCTTTGGCCTTGATACCCTTTATCGGGATGCTGGTTTGGCACGGACTGGATCACCGGGTGCCATTGTTTTTGGCTTCGTTTGCCGGTTTTATCGTCGCTTTGCTGGGAATTGCAAAAATCCCAAAAATGCGCGCCTTGTCGTTTCGTGAAGCGAGCCACGAATATGCAGAATACTATTTTCTCTTCCCGCTTTTTCTCTCCATATCGTTGCTGACAAAAGCAGGCTTTTTCGATCAGGTCCAAAACTTGATCCGTCTTGGCACCGAGAGTCTTGGACCGTCGCATGTGGCATTTGGGCAATTTATCGGAAGCTCTTTGCTCTCGGCCATCCTCGACAACAACGTGGTCGCCGATTTCGCCTCGCGCGCTCTCCATGGCTTGCCCATCGATGTCATGCACCTGTTTGCGATGGCACAGATAGCCGGCTATGCGCTGGGGGGCTGCTGGACTCATATCGGCTCAGCGCAATCGGTGGTTGCATATGCCTTCATCCGCCGCGACATCGACGAGGACTATACGCCGGTGCAGTGGATTAAAGAGATGACTCCGATTATTCTCCAACTGCTGTTATTAATTACGGTATTTATCTATGTCGAGGGAGCTTTGTTCTCCTGGCTGAGTTGAGACTCGGCGCTCGGAGACGTTCTGGCGATCATCATGGGAAGACGGACTATTTCCATCCATCGAGGCGGTTTTATTCCGATCACAAGGTTAGACATGTTGACGCAGGACGTCTAGCTGAGTTTTGATTCCGGAATTAGGAATTCCTATCATGGGTTTATGAAAATGGATGCGCAACACATCACACTTGTCGATCATCATAAACTTTCGCGCTTTGTGGCTGCTGCTTTTGAAAAACTAGGCGTGCCGCCACAGGACGCCGCGATCGCCGCGAACGTTCTCGTGCTGGCTGATCTGCGGGGCGTGGATACCCATGGTGTCATCCGCTTTAATCCAGGAAGCTGGTATGTGAAATGGTTGCGCGATGGCGAAATGAATCCGGCACCAAAGATTCATATCGTGTCCGATGCTGGATCATCCGCTTTGCTAGACGGTGACCGCGGAATCGGTATGGTGGTCGGCCATCGCGCAATGGAATTAGCAATTGAAAAAGCCAAGGTTTCGGGCATCGGTATAGTAGGAGTTTGCAACAGCCGGCACTTCGGCATGTCCGCATACTATGCGATGCAAGCCTTAGCGCACGACATGATTGGTATTGCAATGACGAATGCAGGGCGTCAAGTGGTGCCGACGTTTGGCAGTGAAGCAAGATTCGGAACTAACCCGATTTGTTTTGCCGCGCCCGCACAGAAGGAGCTTCCGTTTGTCATCGATATGGCGACGACGACCGCGGCTGCGGGAAAACTGGAGGTCGCGGCGCGCCGCGGCGCATCGATTCCCCTGGGGTGGGCGCTGAACGAGAAAGCTCAGCCTACGACCGACCCCAGGATCGCGCAGAAGGCTCGGCGGCTGTTGCCCTTGGGCGGCACTCGAGAAGGCGGCAGTCACAAAGGGTATGGCTTGGCGATTTTAGTCGAGATTCTCTGCGGCGTTTTGACCGGCACGGTGACTGCGCTGAATCAAAATCAGGACCCGCGAGGTCACTTCTTCGCGGCTATCAAGATCGACGCATTTCGCCCTGTCAACGAATTCAAGAGCGACATGGACCGACTAATCAACGAGTTGAAGTCGACTCGACCCATAGAAGGCCAAGAACGAGTCTACGTCGCCGGCGAAATCGAATTCGAGACGGCAAAGCGCAGAGCCGAGAAAGGTATTCCTTTGCTCGGCTCTGTAATCAAGGGTTTGCGCGATGTTGGCCAACAACTCGATATCGTCTATGACCTTGAGTAGCGCTTGTTGTCTGGGCTGTTCTCAGCATTAGTAAGAACCGCGGCTGATGATTACTTGCTGAATCACAATCTCCTTCATAGGCTTATCCCGAAAATCGCGTCCGACGTTGGCGACCGCATCGAGCACATTCTGTCCTTTTACTACTTCGCCGAAGACACTGTGCTTGCCGTCCAGCCACGGTGTCGCTTTATGCGTGATGAAGAACTGGCTGCCGTTGGTATTGGGGCCGGCATTGGCCATCGAAAGAATTCCGCTTTTATTATGCTTAAGCTCCGGGTGGAACTCGTCCTCGAAGCGATAACCAGGGCCGCCGGTGCCGTTACCGAGCGGATCGCCCCCTTGAATCATGAATCCCGGGATCACGCGGTGAAAGATCGTTCCGTTATAGAGCGGCCGCTTTACTTTCTCGCCGGTTTTGGGATCCGTCCACTCCTTGGTACCGCTCGCGAGACCGATAAAATTAGCCACCGTTATGGGCGCCTTGTCCTCGAAGAGCTCAACCACGAAGTCGCCCATGCTGGTCTTGAAGGTTGCGTAAACCGGGGTTTTTTTGTCCGCCGACTGCGCTGCTATGGCAATTGAGGTCCAGGTGATTAGCACCGCGATCATCCGAAGAATTTGCGACATTCTTGCCTCACTCCTTGTTTTTTACGTGTTCGGGATCTCACGTTTATCGTCCTCACCGCCGCGATTACCATCCCACACTTGCAAGTTAGCGCTTAACTTTACGGTTCGCTCGAGTATTAAGGCGGATCAATACATTCTTTGCTGTCAGCCGCTGCTTCGTAACTGAAAGCGCTTTCAAACTAAGCAATTCACGCCGCACGGTCAAGGAATTTGCGCAGGCATCGTGACTTGCAGATCTCCACTTTCCAAATAGTGGCTAAGATGAAGATGCTTGCTGTTCGGAACGATTACGGAGAGCGCAGAATACCCTCAATATACGTTCAGTGTTTTGACAATGATATTTCGGGATGGTATAGCAAATTTGCTCGGAATAGGGGACTCACTATATGGCGTGGTTCGATCGAAACTCTGGTGGAAAGAAAATTCCAGAGGCAGAGGCGGAGAAAGCTTCCATGCCAGCTCCGTCAACTCCGGAACCTCAACCGCCGCCGGTATCGGTTGCGCCTAAGGCCAAAGTCGAACATGTCCCTACACCTTCCGAACCACGGCTTGTCGGTCACCTTCATAAAGGAAGTCGGATCACGGGTCAGCTTGCTTTCGAAGGATCGGTTCGCATCGATGGAAGCGTTGAAGGAGAGATCCGCTGTCTCGAGACATTGACGATCGGCGAAGGTGCTGAAGTGCGGGCGAGAATATCAAGCCGAGTCGTCATCGTCCGTGGGAAAGTAGAAGGCAATGTAACAGCCAAAGATAGAGTCGAGTTGCTGACGCCAGGTCGGTTGTTTGGCAATGTCTCGACCCCCCGTCTGATTATCACCGAGGGCGTGGTATTCGACGGCGACTGCTCTATGGGAGCGGCTAAAGAAGGTGGAGTCGCGGGTTCGAAAAGCTTAAACGCTGAAAAGGTTGCGGTGGCTCAAGCATCGAAACTACAGCCGGATTCCGGTAAGTAACCTCAGTAATCGCCGTTTGTCCCATCCGGTTTCTTACGTTCAGACATAGACGGATCGTCGCAAACTCTGGCTGGCTCCAAGCCTGGGCTAGAATTAACCGGACCGTGGTCCGGACATAGACGTAGGGTTTACGGATTGTCATGATCACAATAGACATTTCTGTAGTTTGGCAGATTGTGTTGTTTCTGGGCCTTTGGCTAATCGTCAGCAAGGTCCTGTTTCGGCCCTATGTGGCGCTACTGGACGAGCGAGAACAGAAAACCACCGGCGCAGATGATAGTGCTTACCATCTGGAACACGAAGCAGAGCGGCTGCGTGCGCAATACGAGGAAGCCATCGCTAGTGCGGCGGCCACGGGAAACGCGACCAAGGAAGCGATTGTTCAACAAGCCCGGCAGCAAAGGGAGGAGCTATTGGGTTCCGCGCGAGAGGAAGCCGCTGGTATTCTGGAGCGAGTACGTCAAGAGGTGCAAAGCCAGTTAGCCCAAGAGCGCGAATTGACGATTCGAGAGGCTGATGCGGTTGCCCACGATATGGTCAGCAAGATCCTCGGCAGGAGAGTGGGATGAACCTGCGCGACTGGTTTTTCGTGGCTGAAGCCTGGGCCGCCGGTGGCGCTGAGCATCACGCGCGCGAAATATCCGGCATTATTTTTCCACTTCTGAATTTTCTGATTTATGCAGGGATCATTTATTACTTCGCAGTTCCACTGATTCGTAGCTTTTTAAAGGCGAGGCATGATGAGGTTTTGGCCACAGTCACCGGAGCCGCGGCACGGAAGCGGAGCGCCGAGGCTTTGGTTGCGGATTATAGAAGCCGTCTAGCTAAGCTCAACCAGGAGATTGAATCCATCCAAGCCTCGCTGAAAGCCGAAGGCGAACGAGACAAAGCGCGCTTGCTCAGAGAGGCTGAAGCTCTTGCTGCCAAGATCAGGAGCGATGCTCACCTGCTTGCGGAGCAAGAGGTCAAGGCTGCCAGGCACCAGGTCTTTCTCGAGTTAGCCGAAAGAGCCAAAGCCAACGCCACTGACCTGATTCGGCACCATTTGTCGCAAACCGACCAAGGCAGGTTGGTCGATGAGTTTATTAACGACCTCGGGCAGGTTAGATGATCGAAGATAGTTTGAGTCGCAGATACTCCAAGGCGCTCTTTGAACTGGCTCGAGAATCCGGGCAGGAAGAGAGCATTGGCGACCAATTGGAGATGTTTTTGTCCGCATCCACTGAGTCGCGTCTCGGTGCTGTTTTGAGTAATCCGGGCTTCGCTTTGGACCGTCGAAAGAAAATCCTCCTGCAAGTTGCGAAAACGCTGCAGCTCTCTTCTATAACAGAACATTTTTTGTCGCTCCTGCTCGATCGGGATCGCTTGGCTTTTATTCCTGCAATCATCGCCAGCTACCGGCATCTTGTGAATCAGGCCAAGGGGCGTGTGGACGCCAAAGTCACTGCTGCACAACCTTTGGGATCTAGGGTTATCGAGCGCCTACGTGACTCATTGCGCCGGCTGTCCGGAAAAGACGTGATCCTCGAACAGGAAGCCGATCCCGGGCTCATCGGCGGTCTAGTAGTAGAATTTCAGGGTAAAATTTACGATGGAAGTGTGCGGACGCAGCTCGAAAAGATGAAGCAACGTATCGCGCGCGGTTTTTGAAGGAGTTTAGATGGAGATCGGAACAGCGGAGATCAGTCGGATTATCAAAGAGCAGATTCGTGATTACGAAAAAGCGGTGGAGGTCCAAGAGATCGGCACTGTGCTTTCGACCGGGGACGGAATCGCTCGGATTTACGGCCTGGACCGGGTCGCCGCCGGTGAGTTGCTTGAGTTCCCCCATAACATATACGGGTTGACGCTTAATCTTGAGGAAGACAACGTCGGCGCCGCGTTGTTCGGCGAGACTCACATGATCCGCGAGGGCGACACGGTCAAACGCACGGGACGTATCGCCGAGGTACCGGTAGGAAAACCGCTGGTCGGACGCGTGGTCAACGCATTGGGAGAAGCGATCGATGGCCGTGGCCCGATTGAAACCACTGAGCGCCGGCGGATCGAGATAAAAGCCCCCGGGATCGTAGCACGCCAGCCGGTGAAAGAGCCGCTGCAAACCGGATTGAAGGCCATCGATGCGATGATCCCGATCGGAAGGGGTCAACGCGAGCTGATCATCGGCGATCGACAAACCGGCAAGACCGCGGTTGCCGTGGACACAATCATCAATCAAAAGGGCGGCAATGTCATCTGTATTTACGTTGCCATAGGGCAGAAGCGTTCCACGGTCGCGCAAGTGGTCGATAAGCTGCGCGAGGCCGGCGCTATGGACTACAGTATCGTGGTCGCCGCCACCGCTTCAGACTCGGCGCCGCTTCAGTACATTGCTCCTTACAGCGGCTGTACCATAGGCGAATACATTCGCGATAATGGTGGCCACGCGCTAGTGATTTACGACGATCTGTCGAAACACGCCGTGGCATATCGGCAGCTCTCGTTGTTACTACGCCGCCCGCCCGGACGTGAAGCTTATCCGGGAGACGTGTTTTATCTTCACTCTCGGCTGCTGGAACGCGCCGCAAAAATGAGCGATGCTATGGGCGCCGGATCTCTTACGGCACTGCCGATTATTGAAACCCAGGCGGGCGACGTCTCGGCGTACATTCCGACCAATGTTATTTCCATCACCGACGGCCAGATCTTTTTAGAAAGCGATCTTTTTTATTCGGGCGTTCGGCCAGCGATCAACGTCGGAATTTCGGTTTCGCGGGTCGGCGGTAACGCGCAAATCAAAGCTATGAAGCAAGTTGCCGGTACTCTGCGGCTCGAGCTCGCACAATATCGTGAAATGGCCGCCTTCGCGCAGTTCGGTTCGGATCTAGACCAAGCAACGCAACGGCAGCTCAATCGCGGTAGCCGCCTCGTCGAACTGTTAAAGCAGGGACAATACGAACCGCTGCCGGTTGAGAAGCAAATATTAATCATTTTCGCCGGCACCAATGGTTTTATTGACGATCTCCCGCTGACGGCAATGAAGAAATACGAGCAAGAGCTGTTCTCATTCGTCGAATCCAAGTATCCGGACGTTTTTGCCGATATTCTCAAGAAACGGGAGATGGACGCGGATTTGCGCGCCAAAACGATCAAGGTGCTGGAAGAGTTTAAGCTCGCTTTCAAACCATAATGGCGACTCTAAAAATCATCCGCAAACGGATCACTTCGATCCGTAACACGCAGCAGATCACCAAAGCGATGAAGATGGTTTCTGCCGCCAAGCTGCGCCGCGCCCAGGAAGCGGCGCTGATGGCGCGTCCTTATGCGGATAAGATGAATGAGATTTTAATTAATTTGTCTGCCCGGGTATCGCGATCAGCTCATCCGCTGCTGGCAATCCGTGAAGAAAAACGCATTCAATTAGTGCTCGTCACGTCCGATCGCGGTTTGTGCGGCGGTTATAATGCCAACCTCGTTCGCGCCGCCGAAGCCTTCATCCGTCAGCATGGTGCCGGCAAGGAAATATTGCTGGTTTTGGTCGGCCGCAAAGGAGCGGATTACTATCGCCGCCGCCGCGGCGAAACCGGTGAGCGTTATTTGAATTTTCTGT
>JAICEJ010000137.1 GCA_025924215.1 Candidatus Binatia bacterium | reverse complement strand
GGCCGATCCAGCGGTCACATAAACGACGATGAACTCTTGCATCAATCGATCTTACAACCGCCTTTCACACCCAGTCAATCCGCTAATCGCAAGTGTGACAGTGAGCGCAATCGCACCGATTTCCCGTGATGACTGCATGCTCGCTTGTCATCTATCGAAGGCAGGAATAATTTATCGTAATGCGACCAAAAGAGCAGGTCCGACAGAAAGTTTGGTCGGTGATGCAGCGTGAGAAAGTGGCGCGCTTTCCCGGCGCCCAGGGAAGAATACCCAACTTTATTGGCGCCGCAGTCTGCGCGCGCCTGCTCGCCGAAAAATCATATTGGAAGCGCGCCAAAGCTTTGAAATCGAATCCGGACTCACCGCAAAGAGCGATTCGGCACAAAGCTCTTGCCGATGGCAAAATCGTCTATATGGCGGTGCCGCGACTGCGCAATCAGAAACCATTTATCGAGCTCGATCCAGCGAAACTAAATTGTTCCCCTTACACCGCGTCTTCAATTCAGGGTGCGGCGAAGTTCGGCAGGTTGATCGGTCTGGATGAAGTCAAAAAGATCGACCTGATCATCTGCGGCTCGGTCGCGGTCAATCGCCGCGGCGCTCGAGTCGGTAAAGGCGGCGGCTATTCGGACTTGGAATTCGCCTTGCTGACCGAGAACAAAAAGATTTCCGCAAAGACGCCGATCGTTACGTCGGTTCATGCCTTGCAAATCCTCGACGAAGACCTGCCCATGACCGAACACGACATCCCGCTCAGCGCTATCGTCACGCCGGGCGAGATTATCGAAATCGCTGCGAATTTCCCGCGGCCTAAAGGGATTTACTGGCGGATGCTCGGCCAAGAGAAGATCGAGACGATTCCGATACTCAAACGCGCCGCGGCGTCTCGTAATCCGGTTGATAATGCCGGGCCCGCCTGATGTCTCATTTGAAGTCCGGTGGGGCGTATGTTAACTCAGTGAATTCGAGGAAAAATCGATGGAAAAGATAGACTTCGCCAAGGCTAACGGCCTGGTTCCCGTGATTGTGCAGGACTATGAATCGCGCGACGTGTTGATGGTTGCTTATATGAACGAAGAGGCGTGGGAGCAAACCCAGAAGACCGGTAAAGCGCACTATTACAGCCGTTCCCGCAAGGGGCTTTGGTTCAAAGGCGAGGAGTCGGGCAACTTCCAAGAAGTAAGAAATGCTTTCATCGACTGCGACAACGACACGATTTTGCTGCAGGTCAATCAGATCGGCGGCGCCGCTTGCCATGAAGGATTTCGAAGTTGCTTCTTTCGCCAGCGCTCCGGCGACGACTGGGAAATTTGCGCCGAACGGGTTTTTGATCCGAAAGAGGTTTACAAAAAATCATTATGAGCCCGTTTCAACTGTTCATTATAGAGGTCCGAGGCTGATGGAGGCCGGCAAAGAACTAAAGCTGGGGATTCCGAAGGGGAGCCTCGAGGAAATGACCATCGAGCTCTTCAGAAAATCCGGCTGGAAAATTTCGACGACGAGCCGCAGTTATTTTCCCTCCATCGATGATGATACTTTGCGCTGCAGCCTGGCGCGTCCCCAGGAAATGTCACGTTACGTCGAGTCCGGCACTCTGGATGTCGCCATCACCGGCAGAGATTGGGTCATGGAGAACGGTTCCGATGTCCAGCTCGTCTGCGAGATGATCTATTCGAAGACCAGCTTTCGCCCAACGCGCTGGGTGCTGGCTGTGCCGCAGGATTCACCCATCGAAAGGATAGAAGACCTTCGGGGTAAGCGAATTTCCTCGGAAATGGTGAACTATACGAAGCGCTATTTTGCCGAAAGAGAAATCCCCGTCGAAGTCGAGTTCTCCTGGGGCGCCACCGAGGCCAAGGCTGCCGAAGGTCTAGTAGACGCCATCGTTGAAGTGACCGAGACCGGTAGCACGATTCGCGCTCATGGGCTGAAGATTATCCATGAGCTAATGGAATCCTGTCCCCAACTGATCGCCAACAAGGAGGCATGGCAGGACCCTTGGAAGAGGGAGAAAATTGAGCAAATTCGACTTCTATTGCTAGGAGCGCTTTCGGCGGAAAACAAGGTCGGCATCAAGCTGAATGTCGCCGAAGCCGATCTGGAAAAGGTCATACAGTTGATTCCCAGCATCACCGCGCCAACGATCGCCACACTCCATCCTTCTCCGAGCCTGAAAGGGATCAGATGGTTTTCTGTGGAGAGCGTGCTCGAAGAAGCCAAAGTCAGGGATTTGATCCCGCTCCTGATACGCAACGGCGCTGTGGGCATCATCGAATACCCGCTCAATAAGGTCATTTAAAAGACTACTGAAAAAGCCTCAAATGCTTCGTTGCGCTAGTTCGCTTCGCTTCGCCGTATTGCGGACGTACGCCTCGACTATTCGATCTTCGCGCGCCTAGCCCCTAAGTGTTTTTGAGCAGTCTGTATGCAAACGGCTTATGCCGGTAGCCGCTTTTCTGGCGCAACGATCAGCCGGTTGGTTGGGACGTCTGTCTTGAATCCCGCGAGAGAAAGTAATCCTTAGCAATATCCGGGAACAATGCGTAGGTAAGCACATCCTCTTCACTGGTAGCGAGGCTGCCGGCTTCCTTGCGCGCAGCTTCCAAACCCGGCTTAAGAAGATCCGCCGGCCGGCACTCAATCGGCTCTTTTCCGCCTAGGACTTTGGTTTTGATCTCCTGGCTGATCGGCCCTGGCGGCCTGCCGTACAGTCCCATGACGTAGTTCCGGGTTTCGGTGGCAACGACGGAATAGCGTTTTCCAGTGATCACATTCAGTGCCGCCTGAGAGCCAACGATTTGGCTCGTCGGCGTCACTAAGGGCGGGTATCCAAGATCTTTTCTGACGTGGGGCATTTCATTTAGCACAGCGTCGAGTCTGTCCTCGGCCTTCTGCTGCCGTAACTGCGCCACCAGATTGGACAACATTCCCCCGGGAATTTGTGAAGTCAAAATGTCGGTCTTCACCTGGTTGTTGACGGCGCTTTCGAACTCAGCGTATTTCTTGCGCACTCCATAGAAGTATTCGGCGATCTCGTTGAGTTTGCCCAAATCCAATCCAGTGTCCCGGGAACTGCCCATCAATGCCGCGACCACCGCTTCTGTCGCCGGCTGTGATGTGCCTTGGGATAACGGCGACAGGGCGGTGTCCACTATGTCAGCGCCGGCTTCAATGGCGAGCATGTAAGTCATCGGCGCCAACCCGGCCGTGCAGTGAGAATGGAGATGAAGCGGTAGCGGAATACGAGCTTTGATTTTGCTGACCAGCTCTTGGGCTACGTACGGAGCGAGCATCCCCGCCATGTCTTTGAGGCATATAATCTGCACGCCCAACTCTGCCAGTTGCTCGCCTACTCGCAGGAAGTAATCCACCGAGTGCACCGGGCTGATTGTGTAGCAGATCGTGCCTTCGACGAGCTTACCGGTTTTGAGCGCCGCTTCTATGGCAGTCTTCATGTTGCGCAGATCGTTCATCGCGTCGAAGATACGGAAAACGTCGATACCGCCGGCCGCGGCGCGTTGGACGAAGCCGACTACAATATCGTCCGGATAGTTGTGGTAGCCGACGATGTTTTGGCCTCGCAAGAGCATCTGGAAGCGGGTCTTGGGAATTGCCGCGCGCAGGCTACGCAACCGCTCCCAGGGATCTTCCTTGAGATATCTCAGAGCCGCGTCGAAAGTAGCCCCGCCCCATGTTTCTAAGGACCAGTAGCCGATGGCATCGAGCTTTGCGGCTATCGGCAACATGTCCTCTGTTCGCATCCGCGTTGCCAGCAAGGACTGATGAGCATCGCGTAAAATCGTTTCCGTTAGTTCGACCTTCGTTGTCATAAGTTCACCTATAGGAGGTTGAGTTACTCGTACAACTCGCTTTGCTTTCCTTCGAGACGTTCTTTTTCAGCCTCATCGATGACATACCCGCCGTCAATTTTCTTAAGCTTGGTGATGTCATAAAAAAATTGGGAAACTTCCAGACCATCATCGAACTCGTACATCTTGATGGCGTCCCAAGGGCAGATTTTCTTGTCGAGGCGGTCTTCAGACTCGGTGCCAATGAGCTGTAGCTGGAAACGCTTGGGAACGGCGTCAGGCGCCACCGGGTTGCGGTTACTGTCGTAAAAACGGCCGCCGTATTCGTAGAAGATCTCGCCGGTCTCCTTGTGCTGCTGCACCTTGGTCAAGTCGTCGCTATAACACATTTGACAGCCGATGCATTTGTCGTTGTCGACCATGACGCGATAAGGTTTGAGCCCTCCCTGCGGCAGCTCTTCATAGACCAGATTGATGCATTCATCGACCGGACAATGCGCCTCGCACAAAGGTGAACCGGCGCAACTTGAGCAGTTCTCATCCATCACCGCCAGTAGTGCCGTGCCTTTGCGCTTTTTGGTTGCTTCAGCCGCCATGAGATTCGACCCTCGCTTTCTTGAATCGTCCCTTGAAAAAGAATGCCAACGCAATCGCCAACAAAACCCACCAGTATCGAATCAACCCGATGCGCCCCCACTCCAACCAGTAAACAAAATTTGGCGAGCGAGATATGAGCTGGCCCAAAACCTCTTGCGCCCCGGAGTAATCCCTCACTTCGCGCAATGCCTGTGACAGGCCGTAAAGCGCGCCGTCGTCTTGAGGATTGATTTTAAGCGCCTGTTCGAAGTCTCGGCGCGCTTCGCTCCATCTATCCTGTTCAGCGAATGTCCAGCCCCGGTTGTTCAGGGCCGCCCCAAAATCCGGCTTTCGCTCCAACGCCTGGTTAAAATTGTCGGCTGCCGCAGCAAGTTCCCCTTTGCGTTTTAAAGCCACTCCAAGATTGTTGTAGGCCTGGGGAAGATCGGGTTTCAGCTCGACAACCTTTTTGTACTCCGCGATCGCTGCATCGAAGTCACCGCGAATATCGGACTCGATCCAGGCAAGTAGGGTTCTCGCTTCAACATGATCGGGATCAAGGGTAATCGCCTTTCGCACCGACGCTTCGGCGGCTTGAGGATCGCGCAGTCTCAGCAGTGTTATACCTAAAAAAAGATGAAGATCGGGTTCCTGGGGATATCGCCTCAGTAAAGCCTCAAAGACCGCTTTGGCCTCGGCGGCTTTTCCTTCTGCCAGATAGTTCCGAGCCTCCTCCCACTGATTTTCCTTTACGAGAGGAGATGTTGTTTCAGCAGCTAAAGATAGACCCACGAACGTGAGGACGGCCAACCCAACCAGGCAGCCCCTCACCATCTACTTCCACATTTCATTAGGGATTTGGTCTTCTTTACCCTGCTCGACGAGCTGATCGTTCTTAAACGCCTGGCGCAGTCCGATCCAACTGAAGAAAATCACCAGGATCAGCATGCCGACAATCGGAATATTGTCCGGCTTGGTTACGATTGCGAGAAAATTCTGCAAACCGCTTGCTTCGTCCATAAAAGTTAAACATCCGTAATGTAAAGATAATTTTAAAGTTAGGCGATATCGTTTCTAATGTCAACGTCGCTGGTGCCAATGCCGCAACCGTTCAGTGGTGATGATGGTGATGATGACCCCGCCCCTGCTCGCTATGGCGAAAAATCAACGACTTGATCACAACCGGAACAGCTTTGGCGTCGGGCAATTCTTGACCGATATCGATGAAATCGAAATCCTTGAGATCGATTCCATCGATTGAAATGATTCCTGCCCCGGGTATCAGCTCGCGTTCTATGATGTTTCCCATCAGCTTGGCAATATCCGCGTCAAAGACCAGCACCATCGGTTGACCCTGGTCAATATGCTCCTTCATGGCGCCGACAAGTCCTTCCGCCAGCATGCGAATTAGCGGATAGGAAGGGCCAAGCTCCCATCTGATCGCGAGCGCTACGGCTCGGTCAGCATCGAAAATGTCGAAACGCTGTAAAGCCTTCCGAACGGAGCTAGCAATATCGGCGGATGTGATCGTTTCGCTCTGCTCAAATTCAGGCGTAATCACTTGCAGGTTGCGCAGAGGCAGCAGTTCCGGATGAGAAAGGTAGATGGTATTGCCGCTGACCTGGACGGTGTACTGGGACGCCCCGATAACGGTAGCGCGAATCCGTACTTCGGCTGGTCGCAATGGAATCTTACCCCCGCCCAGCTGATTGGCGCGCGCCCGGACACGCCGGCCGAGATGGACACCCAGGTCCCCCAAGTTCCGCTTTTCGTAGCCATAGACAAACTCAGACACTCCGCCTGAAAACATCACCGCGTGAATCGGATCTTTGTATTCGATATTTGGCGTCAAGAGGAGATCTTGCGCCCGCGTGGAGATCTGGCCGCGCTCGAGCACCTCGAAAAGCGAGTCGCACAGCACCTGGGCAAACTTCTCCTTGTCCTCTTCGCTCACGGTAGCTCCGAGGGCGAGCTTCACACCGGCCATATTGGCTACTTTGAGCGCGGTATCCTCGAGCCGATTGATCCTACCGGTTTCGTCCATTGCTATCAGGCGCGCACCGACTTCCATGGCGCAAGTGTCGATAACCTTTCCACCCTGCGCGATTGCGATCTTGCTGGTACCGCCGCCGATGTCGACATTCATGACGGTGAAATCGCCGCCCTCATGATGGGTCATGCCGACTGCCCCAGAACCGTATGCCGCAAGAATCGACTCGAGATTGTGCCCCGCGGTGGCACATACGAACTTACCCGCCTCCGCGGAAAAAAGGGCGGCTATGGCCTCGGCGTTTTTCTTTTTCGCAGCCTCCCCAGTCACAATGATCGCGCCGGTGTCGATGTCGCTGGGCGTCAGATTAGCTTTGCGGTACGAATCATGGATGAACTCATTCAACTTGTCGGTATCGATCGTCGTTTTGTCGATATAGGGGGTTAAGAGGATCGGCGACTCATGAAGCATCTCGCGATTGACAACAACGAAACGGCTCGATAAAGCCATCCCCTGCCGACGCAAAGTCAGGCGGGAGAAAATTAGGTGCGATGTCGATGAACCGATGTCGATGCCGACCGAATTAAGCGTAATCCGCTCGGAGCGCCACATCGGATGATCTTCGTCCATGACGATGCCCTCTTCATCGTCACCGTATTCATCCTCGTGCCCCTCGTGCAGAATGAGTATGTCGGTCTCAAGGTTTTCCATTAAACTCGTGGCGTTCCTTTCTCCAGCCAAACGGCGAAAAATGATGAAGGTTCTTTGATTAACACAAGAAACATCGTCTTGCCACTGACGGGGAAGCGAAACGAGAGCACGGATAGACAACCCCTAGGATCGGCGATAAGATGCCCTCCAGCGTCACCCAATGGGCCAAGAGGAATTTCAAGAACTCTCCTCATTCTTGAAGCGCTTTATTCGGCGCTTCAAATTTCTTAAGGGAATTGAGGGCATCTGTCTCACGGCAATATGCGCGCTGCTGCTTTTGGCAGTCGGCCCGGGTGTCGAACAGATCAAAACTTTCTTTCCCTATGCGCCGCTGGTCTACAGCGTTATCACCGCCGCAACTCTGCTGGGTTTGATCTTCTGGACCATCATTCAGCTCGCGCGGCGGTTTTCACAGGAACATGCAGCGCGGTACGTCGAGCAAAAACAGCCAAAACTGCGCAATAATCTAATCAACTCTCTGCAACTCTACCCTCAGGTAGCGAACGCTCAGAGTGCGCCAGGATTTTCGGCGCCGATGGTGCTCGCGCTGCTACGCACCACTCGCAAGGAAGTTTCCGGGCTCAAGCTTAACGATTTGCTCGACACGCACCGGCTTAAGAGCAGCCTACGGCTGTTTTTTCTTCTTGCCATTCCAGTGCTCGGGATGGTGCTTTTCAATCCTTCGTGGGTAGGCCAGACGTTCAGCTTGTTGACGCATCCGTTAGACCACATGCCGCCATCCCAAACAGCCATAGAAGTTAATCCTCCAGGTCTGCACGTTGTGCGTGGCGCGCCGGTGACGATCGAGGCGACAACTTCAGGAGCCATCCCGAAAAATCTTGATCTCATCGTCTGGGCGGGCACGAATGATCGCGGCGAGCTCGTTGGTGAGGAAAAACTAGTCATGGAGAGCCTAGGTGAAGGCAAGTTTAGGGTCAAGCTCGCTCATTTGAAAAGAACCTTGAGCTACCGCGCCGCGAGCGGCGCGTTTTCTTCGCCGACTTACTCTGCCGAAGCCATCGATCCACCCGAGATCGGCAACCTGCAGCTGACTGTTTATCCACCGGCGTACACCGGCCTCGGCGCAACTTCCTCGACCAGCGGCAACATCGAGGGACTCAAGGGCTCCAACCTCAGGATCAATGCGATTAGCACAAAAGACATTGTCAAAGCGGAAATCGTTCTTGGTGATGGGAAGCGCGTTCCGCTGAAGATTGATGGACGCAAGCTGCAAGGTAATTTGGTGCTTTTTCAATCACAGCAATACCAGATCCTTGTGGAAGATCGCCATGGCTTTCGAAATTCGCCGATATCCTATGATCTGAAGGTTAAACCCGACGGCTTTCCCACCGTCGACCTGCTCCGCCCGACTGAAGATTTAGAGATTAACGGCGACGAGATGTTGACCCTTGAATACAGCGCGCGTGACGATTTCGGCCTCGCTGAAGTGACACTTTCGGTGAAAGTCGGCGAGCGACAAGAGAAGATTCGACTGCAGAAAGATGATGCCCGCAAGCTAATTCTCCGCGACCAATACCGTTGGGACCTCGGCCGGCTGGCATTGCGCGACGGAGAGGACGCGCTGGTCGCCCTTGAGGTCACGGATAATGACACAGTTTCCGGACCCAAGCTGGGCTCATCGCGCGCGATCAGGCTGCGGCTTAAGAATATCAAGGGCGAACATCAACAGATTGCCGAGATGGTCCGTGAACTTAACAGTCGAATGGTCGATCTGCTGGGTGATCACCTGGAAAAGCCGATGCCGGAAGAAAACAACGCGGCTCGCGCGCCCGACATGAACCAGAAATTTGAGCAAAACTTGGTCGAAGCATTGAAGCAAACCGAAGAAGTGATGCGCAGAACCGAAAAGGACCGGCTTTCCGACTTCGCCACCTGGTCCGATCTTGAAGCGTTGAAACGAAATCTGCAGTTCACCAAGGAAGAGTTGCTCAAGAAACAAGAGCAGGCTCAGTCTGCTGATGATAAATTGAGAGCCCGCGATGAGATTTCGTCCGAACTGGAGCGCATGTCGCTGCTCTCGGAAGACATCAGCAAGCGGCTAAAGGCGCAGGAGATGGCCTCGACGGCGCAGGAGCTGGCGCGCAGTCAGGAGCGCCTCATGGATTCTTTGGAAAAGCTTCAGAGCGGCGACAAGAATCTGGATTCGCTTCTCAAGCAGCTTTCCGATCTCACCAAGTCACTGGCCGCGCTGCAGCAAGCCATGTCGCAGATGGCGCAACAACTGCCGGACGATTTCATGAATATGGAATCGATGCGCAGCTTAGGGTTCAACGAGATGTTTTCGGCGCTCGATGAGATCCGCAAGAAACTGATGCAAGGCGACATCGAGGGGGCGCGCCAGCTTGCTCGGGAATTGTTCAATCAGATGGCGCAGATGGTGGCGTCATTGCAGAACTCCCAGCGCTCGGCGATGGCTTCAAGCATGGGGCGTATGCAAGGCGAGATGTCGCGTTCAACCAACGAGTTGCAGCAGATCGCGCGCGAGCAGCAGGAAATACTCTTGAACACGGAAGACATCAATAAGTCGGCGTTGAGCGAGCGTGATAATGCTTTGAAGGAAAAACTGGATCGATTCCTGGAAAACGCCAAGACCGAGCTGGGGAAATTGACCGAGCTCTTTCCCGATCGCGAGGGGCCGGAAGATCCCGAAGCCGCCACCAAGCTCGACGACGCGACGATGAATCAACTTCTTAAAAATTTGATCGCGAAGCTGCTGAGCAGGGATTTTCCGGGCTATGGCGAAGGCGAGGGGTTAGCACGCAAAGAGCTGGGAAAAAAACGCGATCCTTCACAGGTTGAGAGAGCGCGACGCGCTGAAAGCACCTTGGACAACCTGAAGGCCGAGCTGGACAGTTTGATGGGTCAATCGATGCAGGCGCTCAAGGAATCCGATCAAAAACAACTCCGCGATCTCGCCAACCGCCAAGGAGTTTTGCGCGAACGTACGGAATCTCTGCATGAGAAGCTGGAATCGCTTTTTCAACTTTTCCCATCACTCGATCCAAAAATTGTCCAAAATATCGGCGAAGCCGGGAAGTCCATGAACAATGCCAACGAGCGTCTCGGCCGGCTCGATTCACAAGGCGCCGTACCACCTGAACGTGATGCGCTGGACCGGCTTTCGCAGTCACAACAACAAATGCAATCGGCGATGCAACAAATGGCTCAACGCGGCCAACTGGGCAATATGCCGGTAACCCGGTTATTCCGGCAAGGCCGGTTCATGCCGGGAGGAATGCTAACGCCGCTACCGGGCATGCCGCAGTTTCCGGAGTTTGATGTTGATAGCGGTTTCACCGGACTGGATACCGAGAAATTCCGTCTTCCCGGCAAGGAAGAATACAAAGCTCCGCGAAACTTTCGTGAAGAGATCCTGGACTCTCTCAAGCAAGGCGTTCCGCCTCAGCTAAAGGACCAGATCGAACGCTATTTCAAAAATCTTTCCGAGTAACAGCCTTTGAAATATCGAACT
>JAICEJ010000136.1 GCA_025924215.1 Candidatus Binatia bacterium | reverse complement strand
TGACAACTCGTTGTACAGCTACTTCGGATCTACCGTTGCATGAAAAGAGATTTATCGACACGAAGCTCCTGTTCGGGTTTGTTTGTAATCGCGCTCTTGGCGCTAATTAGCTTCGATATGCGTTCCGCCGTTGCTGCCGACCCACAGGACGCGGTCAGCACGTTGGACCGCTATGTTCGGGCAACCTACGCCAGAGACTATGAGGAAGCTTACTCCCATATCGCCGCTCCCGACCAGCGCCTAAAAGAGCGCGCCAGCTATGTCAGAGACCGGGGTGCGTTTACCGGATTTACACTAGAGATCGCCAGAGTACTTGCGAGCTATATAGAACTGAAGCCTGTCGAGACCCGGATCGTTGATGGACAAGCGACAATAAAAATCAAGTTCGAAGTGCCGGACGCCGGAAAGCTAGGTCCAATACTGCACGATTGGGACACCGACCATCTTGAAGCGCTACCAGACAGCCAGCGGAAAGCGTTGCTGGCGGGCATCGACAAGCTGCGGCGAAATCATGCAATTGAGATGATTCAAGGAGAGGATGTTTTCGAATTGGCCAAAGAAGGGGCTTTCTGGAAGATTGTTCTGAATTGGGCATCGCCGGTGAACGTCGGCTTCCAAACCTCGATTCCGAGTTCAGCTCCAGTCGAAGCGCGTCTCGCGCATTCGGATGTGATAACCCGACCGGGTGAAATCTTCAAAGTCGTGCTCAATGTGAAAAATACCAGTCACGAGCAGCTTTTCGCTCGCATAGGCCACTTAGTCGATCCTTATGGAGTTCGCGATTATCTGGATCTTGTCGAGTGCGGTTTTCTTTTGCCAGTGCGATTAGCGCCTGGAAAAGAAGAAGAATTCGTCAGCACCTATCTTCTCAGAAAAAATCTTCCGGAGGGAGTCCGTCAGCTAAACGTCACCTATGCGGTCACTTTGAGCAGTAACTAAACCAGCTCACTGCCCGATTACGGGTCCGTGAATTCTCAGCGCAGAATTAACCAATGGAGACCTCGATTCAACAAGAAATTTTGGATGAACTCACGAACTACAAGTTGGTTTTTAGGTGTGGCGGCGGCATTCATACTGATTCTGCCGGCCGCTTTTCTCTATAGTAAGAGCAGCTCGCCGCAGCACAGCCCCCAGACAGAGCCGTTCAACACCGTCGAGGCTTTTCTCAAGAATTCCTATGCGCGGGATTTCAAGAAAGCCTATCGGTACATATCCCTCGGCGATCGACAGCTCAAAGCCGAGCGCGTATACGTTCGCGAAAAAGGATCCTTCAGCGGTTTTCCGCTTGCCGTGACACGCAAGCTAGCGCAATTTATCGAACTGCGACCGCTGGAAACCGTGAGAGAACAAGGCGGTCAATTGCGGGTCAAAGTTAAAGCGAAATACCCCGACGCGAATAGCTTGTCGGCTATCCTGTTGGAATGGGACGAGGAGCGACTGAACGCTTTGCCCTTATCGATGCAGCGCGACATTCTATCCACGCTCGATCAAATGAATCGCGCTGGTGAAATTAAAACAATCGAGGGCGAAGAAGAATTTACCTTGGTGAAGGAAGGCACAAGCTGGCGGGTCTATCTCGATTGGGCTGCCGGGATCAGGGTGAGTTATGACGCGGTAGTGCCTCCGGCACAATCCATCGAAGCGGTCCCTGTCAACAAAGCCACGACAATCCGCCCAAGCGAACTTTTCACCATCGCCTATCGAGTCAAAAATCGAACGGCGCAGACGATCTCGACTCGGATCACTCATCGAATTGAGCCCGACGATCTCAGCGGGCATCTGGATATCGTCGATTGCGCCTTGCTGCTTCCGGTCGAACTACGCCCCGGAGAGGAGTCGGAGTTTTCGACCACGTATATGGTGCGCGGCGATCTTCCCGAAGGAATAAAAGAGTTAAATGTCACCTATGAATTTCATGTTGCGCATTAGCCTGTGGATTGCCGCGATTTTTTTCGTCGTAGGCCTGCTGTCGTCGACGCCGGTCTTTTCACATATTCCGATTCCCCCGAAAAAAGGCGAAATAGGCCGCAGGGAGTCGAGCACACCCGCGCCGAGCTTTGCCCTCGTTGATCAATTCGGCAAGCCGTTTAAGTTCACCCCTGCCAGCGGGAAACTTGTCTTGGTCACGTTTGTTTACACCACGTGTCCTGATGTTTGTCCTCTGTTCACAGCAAAACTGGCATCCATGCAGCGCGTCTTGGAGGAGGAAAATCGTGACGATTACCTTCTTTTGACCATCACCACCGATCCGGCGCGAGACACTCCGGCAAAAATGAAAGCCTATGCACAGGCTTTCCATGCGGGCTTTGAGCGCTGGCATTTCCTCAGCGGCACTCGCGAGACGCTGGCCCAAGTGTGGAAAGAATTCGGCGTGACGGTCAAAGATCTGGGCAACGGCCAAATTCAGCACACCAACCTTACCACCCTCATCGATCCAAAAGGGATTCGCCGTGTCGATTATTACGGCGACAAATGGCAGGAAAAAGAAGTCCTGAAGGATCTAGCGCGGCTTCGCCAGGCTAGGCCGCAATGACGACATACTCCCGTTTCCTTAACACCCTTCTTCTGCTGGTGCTTTGGGTCTGCCCGGGTGTCGCTGGTCAACCGGAGCACGGCGCACTCGAAGTCCGCATCAAGGATCACCGCGAGGCAATCGACGATTTTTCTCGGTTGCTCCTAACGATTGACAGCATCGCCATCAGCCCCAAACCGGGTCTGAGATTTTGGCAGACCAGTTGGAAGGAATTTAGTCCTTCTCAAGCCTCTCTCGACCTGACGAAATATGTCGGCAAAGAAAGCGCCAAAATATTCCGGGCAGACATCGATGCCGGAGCATTTGATGCATTCCATCTTAAAATCAAATCGGTCGAAGGTCTCCTCAAGAAAAACCAACGTAGCGCACCGGTCAAAAATACCATCGGGCCGGTCAAGCTGTCGTTCGATATTGCAGCGCGCGGAGAAACTGTCCTGGTGCTCGACTTAACCGTCATTGACTTCTCCGACCATCCGCCGCGTGGATACGAATTGAGCCTCAAAGGCTATGAGCTTTATAGCAATGGTAAACTAGTTGACAAGATCCCGCCCGGGTAAGATCGCTAAATCTCATCTCGTCGCGCAAGTCCGACTCTGGTAGCTTGACTGGATTTCTAGTTAGACGTCGCTTTCAACCCTCCCGCTTCGCTGCAACGCAAGCGCTATGCGCCAGCATAACATCGCCCAAGCGGCACCAACGCACCAGCCCCCTAGTACATCTGTTGGCCAGTGAACGCCAAGGTAAATGCGGCTTACGCCGATCAAAAACGTCAGGACCACTGCTACGGTAAGGACGTAGATTTTGGCACGGCGACGCGCCTCCACTCGGGAGAGCAGCGCTCCCAACGTGAGATAAGTCACGGCCGCGAGTGTGGCGTGGCCGCTTGGGAAACTTGGGGTATTCACCTCGACCAGGCGAGCCACGAGATCAGGCCGCGACCGCTCGATAGCGAGCTTAAGCACATTGCTAAGCAGGGCACCCCCGCCAACCGAGGCCAGCACCCAAAATGCAGCGCCACGTTTACCGTCCATGAGCAGATAACCGATCACAGCGAAGGATATCAGCATTACCACCGCATAGCCGCCGAGTGTGGTGATGTCGCGAAACATGATCTGGAGCCATGCCGGCCCTATAGGGTAAGAAGGGTTGTTTGGATCACGGAAAGCCAGTAACACTCTCTCGTCAAACGCGCGGATATCGCCATCAACGACGCGGTCGACGAATTCAGCGAAAAGGAGCATCGCGCCAACGATTAGGAACAGCGCAATCAAGGTTCGCGCCTCCAACATCGAGCGCCTCGGTATCCGTAAAAGGAGCCAACGGAAGTTCATAGACTTACGCCCAGTCTATCACCTCCGGATCTTTTTCTACGATATGTGAATGCTTTTATCGGTACGCGGGATCGCAGGCCCAATGTTGCAATAGGTTCGTGATGAAGTAGAACAAACCGATCGCTTTGTATCGGCGATCATTATTTTAGTTTAGTAATCGATAGAACGTCGTTGGCACTCACCTGAATCACTCCCTGCTGCGACTTCAAGGAAAGATTGCCGCTGTCATCCTTGGCGGTGATCTCTCCGTCAACTGGATTTGGAAAAACTCCGGTTTCCGGCCGAACCGTAATCCTTACCCGATCACCAATCGCAAGCGTCCTTAGCGCATTTACCAACGAATCGAATATCGCCATCACCCCCCCTGAGCATGAGTTGAGAGTCGATCAAGTACGTCTGAAATCAGCGGATGTGATTCATGGGCGTTCGAGAGCCGCGTTTAAATCGGCGATAAGATCATCCGAATCTTCGATGCCAACCGAGTAACGGATCAGATTATCTTTGATGCCGACAAGCAGGCGCTCTTCCGTCGTAAGCTCGTAGAAGCTCATCAGCGCAGGCTGCTCGATCAGACTTTCCACACCGCCTAACGAGGGCGCGATCTGCGGGATACGGCAGGCATCGACGACGCGCGACGTCGCATCGAGGTCGCCGGCAACCTCAAACGAGACAACACCGCCGAAGCCGCGCATCTGGCGGCGCGCGACATTGTGCTGCGGGTGCGACGGGAGGCCGGCATAATAAACGGCAGTAATCCGCGGGTGCGACTGGAGAAATTCGGCGAGAGCTTGCGCCGTCGTATTCTGCTGCGCGATCCGCAGAGCAAATGTTTTTAACCCTCGAATAAGCAGGTATGCGGTAAATGGATCTGCGATGGCTCCGGTCACCGCCTGCAAGCCGCGAATCCCGTCAATCAGATCCGTAGATCCAAGCACCGCGCCGGCGAGGAGATCGTTATGGCCGCCCAAATATTTGGTCGCGGAATGCAAAACCAGATCAATGCCGAACTCGAGCGGCCGCTGGTTAAACGGCGTGGCAAACGTCGCATCGATGATCGTCTTAATCCGATGACGACGGCCGATTTCACCGAAGCGCTCGAGATCGACGATGTAGTTGTACGGATTAGTCGGCGATTCGCTTACGAGCACGCGCGTGGTCGGACGGATCGCTCCTTCTATAGCCTCATAGTCGCCGGCTCGAGCCACCGAGACTTCGATGCCATAACGGTGCAGCACCTGCGTGAGAAACTGACGAGTCCGGCGATAAGAGTCGTCTGTGACAACCACATGCGATCCGTGCGAGAGAACGGCAAAGAGCGTGGTTGTAATTGCGGCCATACCGCTGGCAAACAGCAAGCAATCCCCGGCCCCTTCGAGCTGCGCCAGCTTCTGCTCGGCGACACGTTGCGTAGGGTTGCCATAACGCCCGTACTCCTCGCGCTCGATACGTCGCTCAAAATGGTCGCGAAGCTCATCGGTATTTGCAAAGGTGTAGGTGGCGGTCTGCACGATCGGTGTCGCCAACGCATTGCCGAGCTTCGGCCGCGCCTCACCGCCATGGACGGCGATAGTGCCGATGCCTCGAGGTGCTGCGCCAGAGTTCGACTCCGGCTGCACCCCCGAATGGGTTTGCAGCGGCAAGGTACCAGCTTTGTCGCTGTCCTTAGATTCGCGATCAGCCATTAACGCTATCTAGCAGCCGCATGCGCTCGACATAGTGCGATATCGCGGCGGCAATTTGCTTGGGATCGGCACTCAACTCCACCGGCCGATTCTGATGTCCTGGTTTGACTCCGGCGAGAGTGCCCGCATGATAAGCAATCTTTTGGTCGGCAAACTTAAGGCCATTAGCGGTCGAAATGACCACTACCCGTTCATGCGAGCGGATCACTTTGCGTTCAACAAGCTTGCGCAGCGCCGCCAAAGCTACGCCGGTGTGCGGACAGTTGAACATTCCGGTGCGGTCGGCGCGCGCGGTTTCTTCGGCAAGCTCCGACTCGGAAGCCTGTTCGACCACGCCATCGAAGCGCTGCAGGGTCGCAATCGCCTTGCGAATACTGACGGGATTACCGATCTGAATCGCGCTGGCAAGGGTTTCTTTGGCGGTGATAGGCTCGAAGCGCTCGAAATTGGTCAAGAAGGCGCGGTAAAAAGGATTGGCATTCTCCGCCTGCGCGACACAAATGCGCGGCAGCTTAGAGATCAAGCCGAGCTCGTGCATCATTAAAAATCCTTTGCCGAGCGCGCTGACATTGCCTAGGTTTCCGCCCGGCAGCACCACCCAATCGGGCACTTCCCAGTCGCACTGCTGCACGATTTCGATGGCAATGGTCTTTTGCCCCTCGATGCGCAGGCTGTTCATCGAATTGGCCAGGTAGATGTGTTTATGCTTTGTTACCTGCTGGACGGCAGCCATGCAGCCATCGAAATCGGTGTCCAGCGAAAGCACCAACGCGCCATTGGCTAGCGGTTGAACTAGTTGCGCGGGGGAAACCTTGTTACGCGGCAGGAAAACCACTGTGGGAATGCCCGCCGCAGCGCCGTAGGCTGCCAAGGCCGCGGAAGTATCGCCGGTTGAAGCGCAGGCCACTGCGTCAATCGGCATTCCGTCGGCCATCATCTGCTTTACCACTGAAACCAGAACGGTCATGCCGAGGTCTTTGAATGAACCGGTATGAGAGTTGCCGCATTGCTTGACCCAGAGGTCTTCCAGGTGCAGCTGCTTGCCGTAACGCTCCGCCCAAAATAGGTTGGTGTTGCCCTCGAAGGTTGAGACTATGTTCTCGTTGTCGATGAATGGCACGACCCATTCTTTTTTTGCCCAAACACCGGAGCCGTAAGGGTACAGATTTTGGCGGTAACGATCATCAAACAGCTTGATCCATGCCGCCGCCGCCCTGGTTTTTAGGGCGTCCATATCGTGACGCACTTCCAGCAAGTCGCCGCACGAGGGACAGCGATACATTATCTCGAGCAGACTAAACTGGCCCGGACAGCCGTTGATGCACTGAAACCACGCATTGTAACTCATGATAAAGAGCTTTCCCCGCTTGAGCGGCAATCGGAACGTCCATTCCGAAACGTAAGGACAGTTTATGCCAGCCAACTCATGTTCGAGAGAATCAAGCAGTTACTAGTGAGAAAACCGTCGGCTTTATGAGAGCTAAAGAGTAGCTGATACCATTCGATAGTGTCAACTCGAGGTTTATAAAAAAAGTCCGCGATCAATTGTTCGGAGATGAACGCGAGATCCGAACATGGGAGTAGTTTGGATCTCAGCGGAGGAATCAGATGAACAAGCGGCAGCATTCGGTTCGGCTAAGAGAAGCGCGAACGCCCGCCAATGCCGGATCCCAATTGGCTATGCCAGCCGCGTTAAAGCAGCGTGATCTAGAATTCGTTCTATCGATAACCATCTCTACGGCCAACACGGGCTCAGCGCCCGGAAGGCTCGGCGATGCGCCACCGGTAGATCGTTCGGGAGAACCCGGCTGTATCTCGCAGACGCTCCATGTGATCAGGCTTCCAACTGCCCATACCGAAATCGTGAGATATCACCCTGGAACCGGGCTTCAACTCGCGCATCAGCACCGGCCTGAGACGCAGGTTGGCTGCAGGATAGAGGTACATGGTAACCACGCTTGCAGGCGAAAAATCGACAGTTCGGATGTCCTGCTCGCGAATTTCGACTAATTCTTCCAGACCGGCCTGTTTGACGAATTGCCGCGAATCTTTCACCAAGCCCGGATCGATCTCGAAGCCAACCGCTCTTATTCCAAACTTTTTCGCCGCAGCTACGACGATTCTTCCATCGCCCGATCCAAGATCATAAAGCACATCCCCTTGTTTGATTTCGGCTAGCTCCAGCATTCGACTCACCACCTCCGGCGGCGTGGGCACGAACGGAGCGACGTGCGCTGAGTCCCAGTCGTTATCGTCGGCGTGAAGCATCGCGTCTCGATTTTCTGGCCAGCCAAGCCCAAGAGCGCCCACCAGGATGGCGAGCCCGACGGTTAAACCAGAAATTGTGCTTGTCATTTTAGAGGTTTTTTAGTCCGTACGTCGATGCAGGATTACAAGCTCATCTTCGTCGAATGGGCTTTTTTCTCCGGTAGTGACAAAGCAGCGCTTCGAACTTTTCTATTATCATTGCGAAATACCGAGTCGCGTTTGCGGAGCATTTCCAAAAACTCCGCGGCGATTGGTGGTAGCGGCTTCCGCCTGTCAAAAATAATAAACGATCGAACCCCCATTTCCTTCAACTCAGGCACATCGATCAATTTTAGAGTGCCCCTGGCAACGCGGCTGACAACAGCGTCGCGATACAAAACTCCGACACCCATTCCCAGTCCCACTGCAGCCTTCACCGCTGCCGATGCTTCGCAGCGGACTGCAATATTAACCGTCTGTCTGTGGCTGCTGAGCGCATGTTCTATTCTACCACCAGTTCTAACCACAAGTGGTAACTGTGACAGTTCTCTCAAGCTGAGGGTTTTCCCGGCGACGGGATTTGTCGGCAAGCAAAATGCCACGACCTGCATTTCCTCATAAGGCTCATAAACGATTTCAGAGCGGTACGATGGATTGGTAATTAGAGCTATCTCCGCTTCCGAGTTGAGGATTCGCCTTTCGATCACTGAGCTATCGTTTGTTTCGAGGATGAACTGAACTAAAGGGTGGTTCTGCTTAAAGGTCATGAGGAGTTCTGGAAGAACATCAAATGAGACGTTATGGCTTCCGCCGATCTTTAAAAGCATCGCTCGATTCGCATTTCTTTTGAACGTCTTTTCGACCAGTTCAGCTTGCGTAAGAATAGGACTCACAGCGTCAAGAAACTGTTTGCCCTCGTGCGTCAGCTCCACCCCTTGACTGAGTCTCGCGAAGAACTTGGTGGCAAATTCTTCTTCCAAAAGTTTTAGCTGTTGGGAAACCGATGGCTGGCTTATGTGCAGAGTTTCAGAAGCTTTCGTGATGTTCAGAAGTGTTCCAACAGATTGAAAAATTTTCAGCTGATGGAGCGTCATGAGCCCTCACCTCCGTGGAAATAGCGGTGCAAGGTCAACACGAACAATCTTATTGTTTATTACGAATCGCTATAAGGAAAGTCAATGGCTGCCATTCAAAGAAAGTATTGGACAGTTCTATGCCAACATGGGCAGAATCCGCGTCGCTGAATAGGAGAGATGTTAATGGCATGCATGACCCAATAGATAGCAAAAAACCACGGGGAGGATTGGAGAATGAGAATTAGGATATTTTCTTTAATCGGGCTGTTTATCGGAATTCTCTTTAATTTTTCTGCTGTAGTGAGCTTTGCGCAAACTCGGCCAGAATATATCCCGCTCGGCGGTGGTGTTAAGGGCGTCCTCTATAGACCTGATTCAAACCCATCGCCGCAGGTGGCGGTAATCATCATTCATCGTACATCCAATTATCTGCAACATGCCGGCTGCACCCAGCTGTCGCAGAGAGGATTGATGGTCCTGTGCATGAATTCCCGTTTCGATAACAACGAAGCACTTGTTAACTGGGAACTCATAGCGCTCGATGTTAAGCGTGGGGTTGATTACCTTAAGACCACGCAAAAAATCAGTAAAGTAATTTTGTTCGGTCATAGCGGTGGTGGACCTACCACCACCTATTATCAAGCGGTTGCCGAAAAAGGACCGAGCTATTGCCAGGGACCGAACAAATTGAGCCAGTGCGACAGCAGCGGTCCAAATAGTGTCGCCGGCTTAACGCCTGCCGATGGCATAATACTGGCCGATGCTCATCCGGGAAATACGGTTAACGCGCTTCGAGCCATCAACCCTTCGGTCCGGGAAGCACAGGATAAAGAGGTGGTGGGAGTCGACGCCCACAATGAACCGATTATTCCCGTTAAGCGTCTCGATCCATTCGACCCGGACAACGGTTACAACCCGAACGGCGATTCGAATTATTCAAAAAAATTCCAGCAAGATTACACCGCGGCGCAAGCGGACCGAATGAACAACTGGATCAACCAGGCTTTGCGAATTCGCTCGCTCATGGCACAAGGCGAATGGCGCTTCCCGGATAATGATTCGATCATCATCGCAAGAGGCGGTGGCTCCCAAGCCGGTGGAGGAGATGGCGCCAATCTCTTTGTGCCGGATGTGGATATTCTTTGCTGCACAGTCAAGCCGCAGAAGTTGCTCCTAAACGACGGCAGCATCGTGACACAGATCGTCAAGAGTGTACGGCTGCCTAATCCGGCCGTTGCTGAGGGCAATGAGGAATTCGACGGTGGCACGAAAAACCTGACGGTCACGGCGTTTTTGAGTGCGAACACAATCCGGGCAACCGATTCGATGGACTACAATCAAATCGATTGGTGCTCTAGCAACAATTCGACACCTTGCGCCTTGCAGAATATCACCGTGCCGCTACTCGTTACCTCAATGGGCGCACATTACTTTCATGTTGACGCTGAACAGTTTTACGAGAATTACGCCGCCAGCACGGATAAGGAGAACATTGTCTTTGCTGGTCTCACCCATGGAATCAGTCCTTGCACCACCTGTGCTGGTGGCCCGTACACGAATCAAGTGAATAACTACTGGAATTACTTATTCAACTGGATCCAAACCCGATTCGGAAGCTAAAGGATCGCAGATCCGAAGGTTTTTGCGATCACCGCCAGATCCCGATCAGGGTGGCAGGCGCTTTTCTTTAAAAGGACTCGAATGAAAAGACAAACGATTTCTCAAGGAGGTAGAAATCCATGCATTGGAAAGCAGATTTTCTAGTATTCGTTGCCTCGAGTTGGATCCTAACACTTATCTGTTTAACTTCGGCCGATGCCCAGTCTACGAAACTCACAATTATCACCAATCTGGGTGTCCCGGCAGTCCTCGCCGA
>JAICEJ010000135.1 GCA_025924215.1 Candidatus Binatia bacterium | reverse complement strand
AGCTGCATATTCACCCGGCGCGGCGCGTCCTGATGATAGCCCGCGATAACCAGCCGGCCGCGAACACCGACAAGCTCGCTTGCCAGGTCGAGCGTCTCCTGTTCGCCAGCGGCTTCGATGACACAGGGGCAGCCCGATCCCTCGGTCCGTTGCATGACCCGCGCGATCACGGCCGTCGGATCGCTACTAGCCAATGCCTCTGCAGCGCCGTAGCGGCGCGCCACCTGCAACGGGAACGTGCGGCGCGAAATAGCGAAAACCTGCGCGCCCGCAGCAACAGCAAGTTGGATCAGGAGCGCGCCCAAAAATCCGATCCCCACAACCGCGACCGTCTGCTCCGGCTCGATGCCGCAGCGGCGAAAAATATTCATCGCACAACCCAGCGCCTCGCCCGGGAATATTTCAGTAGTTGCAGGAACGCGCACCAGGCTGTCGGCGCGGGCGATGTCGTACTCGGCGTAAGCTCGGCTGGATAAGAATGCAACCCGCTCTCCGGGCCGGACGCTATCGACCTGCGCCCCGACCTGATCAACCCGCCCCCATCCCTCATGGCCGGGCGCGCCGGGCTCAATCGGATAGTGAAACCACGGCCGGCCGCGCCACAGCGGTAAGTTCGACCCGCAGACGCCGCAACCATCCACTTGAATCCGCACTTCGCCGGCACCCGGTTCGGGCACCGCAATCTCATCGATTTCGACCTGCCGCGGCGCGACGATTCGCGCCGCGCGCATGGTCCGGCGATTGGAATGGTCGAGATTCATGGGTCAATACGGCTGCGAGGCCTTGCCTGCTCGTTCTTGTCGATCTTGCGCGACTAGGCCGCTTCTCATTCCAGTTTTCCGTCTGAACGATCCGTTGCGGGAGGCGGCGCCGACAGCGCGAACTTGTTCGAGACCGCGGGCGCGGCGCAACCATTCATAAAGTCTCTGCACGCCTTCTTCAGGATCGACGCGCGGTGCCCAACCGGTTGCGTCCTGAAACTTGCGGGTATCGGAAACATAGTAACGCTGGTCTCCGGCGCGCCAGTCACTGCTTTCGCATGCCGGGGCTTCGCCATGAAGATCGACGATCATGTCGATGAGCTCTACAAGGCTCAGCGCGCGCGGCGGCCCGCCGCCCATGTTAAAAGCCTGCCCGGAAATGTTACGCATCTGCGAGCGCGCCGCCAAAAAGGCTTCCACCAAGTCGTCAATATAAAGCACGTCACGCACCTGCATGCCGTCGCCATAGAGCGTCAGCGGGCGGTCTTCGAGCGCGCAGATTAAGAAGTGCGCCACCCAGCCCTGATCTTCGTTGCCCATTTGATGCGGGCCATAGATGCAGCTCATGCGAAACACCGCCGCAGGGAGTCCGAAGGTTCGGGCGTAGTCGATGACGTACTCGTCGGCCGCTCCCTTGGAGCAGCCGTAAGGGCTGTGCAGATCGAGCGGCCGCGATTCGTTGATCCCATGTTCGCGCAAAAACGGATCGAGCGGGTGATAAGCGTCTTTTTCGCAGCTCAGTCGGACATCGTCGAGGCCGCCATAGACTTTATTGGTAGAGGTAAATATTAGCGGCGCCGGGTCATCCGCGCCGCGTAATGCTTCGAGCAGGTTGAGTGTTCCCAGCGCGTTGACATCAAAATCGTGGCGCGGGTTGGCCAAGCTGGTGGTGACCGCGACTTGCGCCGCGAAATGAAATACCTGTTTGGCATTACGCACCGCTCGGCGCAGCGCGTAAGGATTGCGCACGTCGGCGAACTCCACCTGGACTCGCTTTCCGTGGGTTTCCAACAACCATTTCAAATTGCGCTCAACACCGGGGCGTGACAAGTTGTCGAACACCAGAACACGCTCGCCGTCGCTCGCCAGACGATGCGCCAAATTGGTGCCGATAAAACCGGCGCCGCCGGTGATGACCACCGGTTGAGTCGGCTTGGCGGCGCTGCGGCGCGCGCCCGGATGCGGTTCGAGCGCTTCACAGACCGCGTCCAGTCCGCCCTCACCCCACAGTCGCGCCAGTAATTTCTCACTGCCGTCGCTGCGGCGCAGCCCGAAATGATAATCCCGATCGTCGGCATGAAAGCCATCGCGCGTCGAAAATTCCGGGTCTAGATCCCGCGCCCCGAGCCAGTAAAGTCGCTCGACCGGCGCTTCCAGAGCCCGGGCGAAGGCGCGCAATTGTTCGTACTCGTCGTGGCGCCAAGTGGAATATCCGGTAGCGCTAATCCAGATTTCAGCGCCGGAACGGTGCTGCGTCAAAATCTGCTGCACGTTCTGAACCACCGCCGGCCAACTCTCCCAATTGGCTTCAGAGGTGCCCGGAAATCCATGGATACCGACGGCATCGATGTACTGCATCACGCCGCGCCGGAACATCAATTCGAGCCAGTTCGGGTCGAACGCATTGAGCCCAGCAAGCAATGTGCGCTTGCCGCGTCGCTGCGCCCAATAAGCGGCGCCGCCGATCATGGCGCAGAATGTTTGCCAGTGCGGATCGAGGGTGCGATCCCATTCGCTCAGACGATCGGGCTCGTTCCATAGCTCGATCCATTCAAAACAGCTGCCCAGACGGGTGATCAGAACGTCGATAAAATCGCCGTAGGCCTTGGGGTCCCAAGGGGGCGCCGACACACGCGGCGCCAGCGCCTGCGATAACGGCGTGTAGAGCACGCACGGAATCACATTCACTTGCCTAGCTAAATACGGCAAGAGCCAGCTATACCAGGCTTCGCCTTCGGGCCTGTCCCAATCGGCCCACGATATCGAGGTACGCAGGTCGGCCACTCTCAATGCGTGTAGATCGGCAAGAACGTTTTCCACCCCGGCGCGATCGCCGATGCGAAAGCTTTCGACGACTCCGATCCGGACTCCGGCGCCGCTGTCGGCCTCGACGATTTGAGCGCACAAACTGGCATGCTTGAATACATCTGCTGTGACGCCTGCCGCGCCGTTTCGGCCGAACTTCTTCTTCACAAGGTCAGTCCTCGAGCTGCCAGCTCGGCGCTGGCGCTATCGACATGATCGTCGGCAATCTGCCCTTCGAGCCACTCGGCAAGCTCCAAGACACCGTCCTCGAGCGACACCTTGGGTGCGTACCCAAGCATCGACTTCGCAAGTGCGATATCGGCAAAACAGTGGCGTATATCGCCAACACGATGCTTGCCGGTTATATGCGGTTCGAGATTTTTGCCGAGCGCGTCGGCCATCCGTTCAGCTAACGCGGAAATGGTAAAAGCCTCGCCGCTACCGATGTTGAAAACTCGCTCCGGTGCGGCGGCGGCGTCGAGAGATAACCGGCAAGCCTGCACCACATCTCTGACATTGACGAAGTCGCGTTGTTGTTCACCATCCTCAAAGATCAGCGGCGCTTTGCCGTTGAGTAAACGAGAGGCGAAAATTGCCAGAACACCGGTATACGGATTCGATAGCGACTGGCGCGGGCCGTACACGTTGAAAAAACGCAGAGCGACGGTGGGAATATTATAGGCGCGGCCGATCATCAGACACATCCGCTCCTGAACATACTTCGAGAGCGCATAAACCGAACTGAGCGCCGGCGTCTTGGTCTCCGGCGTTGGGATCGGTTCGAGAGCCGCGCCTTCGTCATCAAGCGGATCCCAACGAGCGGAACGCAGCTGCGTCGGGCTGCGCTCGACGGCACAATGAATAGCTCCACGGCGCGAACGATAAAGTCCTTCGCCGTAGACACTCATACTTGACGCAACGATCAGCCGTTCGACTGGACGTTTGATGAGTGCTTCGAGGAGCACGGCGGTGCCAATATCGTTGATACTGGCGTAATGCTCGACCTCGTACATGCTCTGACCAACACCCACCGCCGCGGCAAAATGATAGACCGCGTCAATTCCCTGCAAGGCCCGCTGAATCGCAGCGTGGTCGCGCACATCGCCGAGCACGAGTTCGGCATCAGGATTTAAATATTCAGGCGATCGGGGTGCCGCGCCATGTACTTGCGAGCACAGGAGATCGAGTACCTTGACGGTATGACCATTGTTCAGAAGCTCGTCTGCTAAATGAGATCCAATAAATCCAGCTCCGCCGGTGATCAGGATTCTAGCCATTCAACAAGTCAGTTCCTCTCGGATTCCTATCCTAGTATGGCTACTCTCGGGACAGAACCAAGTTTTTGAAAGCGCGAATGTGATTTGAGTAATGTTCTGTTCAGCGTGCGTTAGTTACAGCGCGCGTTGAAGGAGTTCGGCAGCAACAAATATGCCACGAAGATAGATCGCGCACATGCAACGGCGATGGCGATCAATGAGAAACTAACGTGTGCACTATCACGCGCAAGCCGCCTGCCGTAAAGGTACATACAATCGTTCAAGAGTTTGTACGCAACCGCATTGAGGCCGAAGGACTAACAGCAATGATGCTGCTACGCTTGGTGATCCTTAATCAAAGTCGTCTTGTACTTGATCGTCCCAAAGGAGAAACTATTAAACACGAATGATGTTTCAATTGCGCGATTGATCGCGCCGAGTGCGCGTATGCCGATTTGAAGACACGCTCGGCTGATCTGAGCTGCGTCGTGAGTATTTCGATGGCCCTCGTTTTGCGCCGACATTAGGACACTATCGATGGGTTTAGCCGGCGCTGCGCTTGCGGCGGGCATAACAGGCATGTGAGTGCTGCGGACCATTCACAAACATTGCAAAGAAAATGACGAGCCTCACAAAAGATGACATAGGAGCGAGTTCATCGCGGGCGCGCGGCGCAGTGGTTCAGTATACCGACTGTGCCTGCAGGCCGCCGGCTCAACACGAGATCGGGACACGCTCGATGATTGCGGCAAAGCTCGCTTCATTGAAGGATTATGAGTTCGCCGGAGATTACGATCCGGCGCGCCGCTACACCGGGCCGTTGTATTTCGTTCCGAGTGACACTCTCACAGGATCCGAATTGGTTCGAAAACTCGGTATTCGCGATCATCATGACTTGTTTGGCGGCGTCGTTCCGTATCCGTTCGCTGCAACAAAAACGATTACACACCCGTTAGTGTCGAGCGACGCGTTCGCTCCCGAAGGTTGGTCACATGAGTTCGCGCGTAGCGTTCAGGGTGTGGTTCTTTTTGGCTTTTCCGCATTCTCACCTGCTGACCTGCGCCGCGCAACGGCGCGGGTGCTGGCGCGCGGCCGTGCCCGCTTTAAACCGGCGTGTGGCATCGGCGGGCGCGGCCAGACCGTGATCATGTCCGCTGCGAATCTGGAGGCGATTCTCGATACCATCGATCCAGCGGAACTCGCTCTTTATGGGGCAGTGATCGAACAAAATTTCGATCGGATTGAAACCTACAGTGTCGGCCAGACTTATGTAGCGGACCTATTGGCGACCTACTATGGCAGGCAGTTACTGACCAGAGACAACCGAGACGTCAACGTTTACGGCGGCTCGGATTTGATCGTAGTGCGCGGCGACTACGATGATCTGCTCAGACTCGAGCTGCCGCCGGAGGCGCGGCGGGCGATAAAGAACGCGCGCATATACGAAGCCGCCGCGTCACGGGCCTTTCCGGGATGGCTAGCGTCCCGGCGCAACTACGATGTTGCGCAGGTTGTCGAAGATGACGGGCGCCGCTCCTGCGGCGTACTCGAACAATCTTGGCGCATCGGCGGTGCCAGCGCCGCGGAGATTGCCGCCCTTGAAGCTTTTCGCGCAGACCCGAGCCTGCGCTGGACGCGCGCGGCCTGTTTCGAGGTCTACGGCCAGCACCAAGCGCCGCCGGATGCGGTAGTGCATTTCCGTGGTGTCGATGATCGGGTCGGACCGATCACCAAATATTCTCAGGTCAAGCCGTATGACAATTCATGATGAGCCGATCGAGATCGCAGTTGATGATCAACAGATCGAGGGCCGGCTGATCGCCGGCGTAAGCGAAGGGCCCGCTGTGCTGTTTGTCCACGGCTGGGGCGGAAATCAACAGCAATACGTCAATCGGGCTCGCGCCGTCGCCGAGCTAGGTTTTATCTGCTTGACGTTCGATCTGCGCGGTCATGCGCGTAGCGATGGACAACGCGCGGTCGTGTCGCGTGAAGACAATCTAAGGGACCTCTTGGCCGCTTACGATGTATTGGCAAGCCAACCTGGCTCGGACCCCGCAGAGCTAGGAGTTGTCGGCAGCAGTTACGGCGCGTATCTCGCGGCCATCATGACCTCTCAGCGAGCGGTGCGATGGCTCGCGCTGCGCGCGCCGGCCCTCTACAACGATGCCGGCTGGGATCTGCCCAAGCTCAAGCTTCATGAAGATCCAGATTTTTGCGCATATCGCAGGCGGGTCGTGGCTCCCGAGGAAAATCGGGCGCTGCGCGCCTGCGCCGCGTTTCCGGGCGATGTGCTGATCGTCGAGTCCGAGCAGGACAATACCGTGCCGCATCCGGTGATCGCTAATTACTTGGCCGCTTTCACCCGGGCACGCTCGGTAACGCACCGTTTGATTAAAGACGCAGATCACGGCCTGTCCGACGTGTCGTGGCAGCGAACTTCTACATCATTCCTATTACAGTGGATTACCGATCGGATCATCGGCGCAAGCGCCGGAGCGACTTATGCGCGCGAGTAAATGTTCACCGTGCAACACACCGTTGCGTATGACACGCCCGAGCTATGGATCGACGGGAGTTATTGAAATCGGCGCATTCGCAGCGGGCGCAACTACAATGAGTTCGAGTTGCAGTTTGCGCCTGCCGCCGGTGATCGACCAAACATCGCACCGGCCTTGGCCGCTACCAAAATCTCGCTGGGTGATGTTCATGCGCTGGCATGATCTGTTGTTTCTTCATTGGCCGATTCGGCCTGAATACATCAGGCCGCTGATTCCCAAAGCGATCGAACTCGATACCTTTGACGGATGGTGCTGGGTCGGAATCGTTCCGTTCCACATGAGTGGCGTTAGGCCCCGTTACGTTCCGCTGCCGCTGTCATTACCGGAGCTGAACGTCCGAACCTATGTCAAAACAGCAGGCAAAGGCGGCGTGTGGTTTTTCAGTCTCGACGCGGCCAGTTGGATTGCCGTAAGAGTGGCCCGATGGCTCGGCTTGCCCTATTACGATGCGCGCATGAAAGTCGAATGTGTCGCGGATATTATTCGTTATGATAGCGTCCGCAACCACAAGAACTCTGCGCGCGCGGAGTTCCGCGCCGACTATGCACCCGCCGGACCGATTTATCGAGCTACTCCAGGCACGCTCGATTATTGGCTCACCGAGAGGTACTGCCTGTTCACCGCATTGAATCCTGATCGAGTGGTTTTTGGCGAGATTCATCATCCACCCTGGGCGCTCCAACCTGCCGAAATAAAGTTGCACGTGAACACGATGACACGGCCGGCGGGAATCGAGCTACCGGAACAAAGACCCTTGGCTCACTTCGCGCGGCTCCAGGAAGTAGTTGCCTGGCCGGTCGTCCCCTTCGCCGCAAATGCCTACTGTCGAACCCTCGACAAGTGAACGACGAGATCTGCAGAAAAACCAGTGAAGATCGCTCATATTCATTTACCTTTCGGGCCTGAGAATTGAGGGACACTGCCAAAGTTCTGCCCAGTTGATCAGCGCCTGTGCGGCTTCAATCATAGCTCGCCCGATTTGTTCAATACAGTTCGGTCTGTCTCTTTAGCAGCTCGAGCCGCAGTTAGTCCTACGACGTAGTTCGCTGCCAATGTGTACAGCAGCCAGCTACCGACGCCCATCAACTTAGATGTTTCTGGCAGGATATTTGTAGTGATCGGCCAATAGTGTCTCGTTCGTGATCCGCGACGACTGGTGAAGCTTCGAGCCTACAGTTCATAATGGATATTCCATTCGCAATGACGCGACGCTGGGAGCCTTTAGAACCTACTTTTAGATCAATTTTCGTCGAGCAGAGCGGAGAATCATCACCAGAAGAGAGATCCTTTTATTGGCTAGTAGATGGCATATGCCTTGCTCGCCGTATTCACATGGCCAGGGAATTATTTTGCGATCACTGCGAGCGGACTCTTACAAGCACGGCCTACCGTGTGATCAGCGAGGATCCGGGTGGCGTACTGCTCAATATGCTTGTGTGTCATCCATGCAATCAGAAGGCGCGAGAGCTCGGGCTCGAGACGCGCGAGATTACTTTGGACGAACTTCAACTTAAAAGGGGGTAGCTGAGCAGCAAACCTAGAACAAACGCGGCGAAGTAACAGGCGATTGTTTTCTTAGCTGGAACTGCGAACCGGAGGGTATCAGCATGGCTATGTATAACGTCTGTGCCGTGTGCAATGCCTGTGGTGATCTGCATACGACTGGTATTACAGTTAGCTTAAATGGAGGGCCGGCCAGCAAACAAAGCATCGAGGAGGCTTTTGCCAATAAAGATCCTCCTACAATTATTGCGGAGTTAAAGGAAAAACGGGTGCACTGCCCTAAAATTGGACGACAATATGCTCAAAGGGATGGCAAGAAAATATTCCTGATCCCGATGGGCTGATCAGCTTCTTTATCAATAGTAAAGGAAGTGCCACTCTAGGCGTTGGCTTCAGCGGGAGGAGGCTCAACCCTTTACGATGACCACTGACCTCCCGCTACCCTACCGGAAATTTTTCACCCCTGCGCAATCAGAAGATTTCATCAAGACGCGATCCTACACTAAATCCGGCGAAAGGCTCTAACACTGCTGAGCTCTTTGTCTTTACATTTAGGTGCGACAATTGCATCTGCAAGGAAACGGGGCTCAAATCTGCCCTTTTGTACGCTCCTTCCCACACGATGACCGGAGGTCAACGATGGACGGACATCAGGAATTGGAAAACCCGCTCTCACTTCTGGAGTGGCTCGCCGGTTGGTTTGTTATTGTTGGAACCTGCCTGCTCTTCTGGTTGGCAGTCTACGGTTGGGCAGTAGGCACGGCATATTGAACTTCAGCCCCCTGTCCTCTTATTCGAATATCTGCCAAGCCTAGATCCCGTCTCAAGTAAACGCCGACACGATCCTTGGATTGCACTAGTGAGCGGGAAATAGAGACCCTGGCCGCTCTGAGACGATCCGCCCATTCTCACGCGTTCGCGGACTGAGGCGCAGCATCCATCGGCTGAGCGTTTTCAGCAGGGGCAACGCCGGACCCATATTGGGTCGCATACACTCTGGTAAATTCGGCGCCAAGAAAAAATATCAAAGATGAGTAATAGACCCAGACTAGAATCGTAATCAGCGAACCGGCGGCGCCGAACGTCGAGCCGACACCGCTGGTTCCGATATAAAGTCCGATAAGATACTTCCCTATGGTGAACAGTATCGAAGTTAACGCAGCACCGACCCAGACATCTCTCCACTGGATCTCTACATCCGGCACGTACTTATAAATCAGAGCAAATAGTAACGTGACGAATCCAAAGGACACGAGTATATCAATGGCATGAGCCACGAACGTCGCATCGCCTAAAAAGCTGCTCAGCATTGACGTGAAGCTACTCAGAACAGCGGTCACGACAAGCGAGACCAGCAGCAAGAACCCAATTGCTAGCACCATCGCAAAAGAGAAGAACCGCTGCCGCAAGAAACCCCAGATGCCCTGGCCCGGCTTTGGTGTTACTTCCCACATCTTGTTGAGCGAAGTCTGCAGCTGGCCTACGACCCCGCCTGCGCCAAACAGCAAGGCGACAAAACCAATGATGGTGGACAACATCCCGGTTTTCGGTTTTTCACTCGATGCTTGGATCATTTCTTGAACGGCTTTAGCGCTGTCTTGTCCAATCATCCCCTGGAGTGTTTCAACGATCTGATTCTGCGCCGCTTCTCTGCCGAATACGAAGCCAGCGACTCCGATAGCGATTAACAGTAGTGGAGCGAGAGAAAATAGAGTGTAATACGATAATGCGGCCGCCAACTGGAACGGTTCTGCTTCGACCCATTCGTTGATCGTAGTTTTAAGAAACTGCCAAATAGACTTACGTTGCATTCAACGGACTCCTGAACAACTCTTCAGCTCGAGAGGTACTAACGCTCATTCCGGGGTCGTAACCCGGGAGATGCGACTCAACTGCAGCCTCGTATTCTCTGAGCGTGAGGCTTAGTCCAATACAATTAAGTCGATTCCCGGACCGCATTGGAAATCGATTGCTTTGCCTCGTCGCCAACAGCGTTAACCTTGTCGCGCACCTGCTTATACGTCTCGTTCCCACGCTGCTTGACCTCGGAGAGGGCTTTGTCGCGCGCCGAACCGAACAGCCGATCCTCTTGTTCGGTCGGCGGCAAAGCAGCGCCGATGGCAGCTCCTACAGCAATGCCAAGAGCTCCCAGGAGCAGCGGCTGTTCACTGAGAAGACTGTTGAAACCCTCACGCACTCGTTGCGTTTGTACCTGCGCGCTGCCCGAAGTTCTTCTCAGTCCCGCTGACACTGTATCCTTAGTGCCTGTCAGCTTCTGTCGAGCTCGCTCGGCGGCGGACTTCACCCGTTGCCCTGCTTCACTCAAGGTTCCCTCGGCAGAGGCTTTGAGGCGTTGCGCTTTATCGGTCAACCCTTCCGTCTGATCGCCTGCATCGTCCTCATAGCCTGTATCATCGAAATCGACGGCGTTGGAATCGTCCCGTGCATAGCGATCGTCGTAAGCATCGGCGAGCGACGGTTTGGGTCGATTACTCGAAGCGACCATCCAGGCGATTCCCACTGCGGTTAACAGCGCCGGTACCGGATTCTCTTTAACGGAGCGGCCGAGATTGTTTGCGAACTCTCCGCCATTCTCTCGAGCGAACTCCATCGCCTGATCTAACAGTTGACCCGGCGAAAACTTGCGTTCCAATGCGCCGAGCGTCCGGTCCATGTTCGCCCGGGTCTGATCGATTTCT
>JAICEJ010000134.1 GCA_025924215.1 Candidatus Binatia bacterium | reverse complement strand
GCGCCAAGCTCTATTTACCGTGCGTTTCGTCAGCGCGTTAAATGGATGGATCACCGGCAGCTCCGGCACGGTTTTGCGGACCCGCGACGGCGGCAAGAGTTGGCATCCTCAGCCGCTGAACATTGCAGAGCATCTTTTTGCTTCACATTGGCTGGATGAAAGCCACGGTTGGCTGGCCGGCAACCGGGGCATGACTGTCCGAACCAGCGATGGCGGTCGCTCATGGAGCAAGAATGTAGTTCCGGGCGATTTCACTTTCAACGCAGTCACCTTCGCCAGCGCTTCGCGCGGATGGCTCGCCGGTGAATTTGGCGTGATCTTTCAGAGTTCGGATGGCGGTAAAAGCTGGGTGAAGCAAAAAAGCCCAGTCGAAGTTTCGTTTGACAGCGGCGCGAGCCAGAATTTGTTCGCGCTGCTATTCACGGCACCAGGCAACGGCTACGCCTTCGGCCTCGACGGACTCGTGCTCAATACCAAGGACGGATCTCGCTGGGACATCGTTCGGCAGCGCGAAAACTCCCATGGCATAAATGCGACCCACCATCTGTTCGCCGCAGCCGAATTCAACGGGCGCATCTGGGCGGTCGGTGAAAGAGGCACGCTGCTCCAATTGGATGTTGACCACGCAAACTGGCGCCAGACCGACCTGCAGATCCCACGTCTTAGCTTGAACGCCATTGCCTTCGGCAAAGACGGATTCGGTCTGGTGGTTGGCAATCGCGGGCTCGTGCTGAGAACCGAAGACGGCGGCAAGAGCTGGCAGCGGCTCAAGATCATCACCCGAACGCCGCCAAACCAACAAAGCGCCCGATGAGACGCCTCGCCATCTTCATTGTCAATAAGCGCGCCCTCATTTTAGGCGTCATCGTCGCCGCCACCCTGTGGTTTGCTTACCTTTCAGTCAAGATCGAGATGTACACCGCCTTTTCGGATCTTTTGCCGGTCGATCATCCCTACATTCGTGTCCACGACCGGTTTTGGAAGACCTTCGGCGGCGCTAACGTCGTACTCCTATCCGTAGAGGTCTCCGAGGGAGATATCTTCGACATTCCGGCTTTGGAGAAAATCAAAAAACTCACCGAGATGGTCGAACAAACACCGGGCGCGAACAATTACCAGATATTTTCCATCGCGCGACAGAAGGTTAAAGACGTGCGCGCCACCGCGTGGGGCATCGAAGTACAACCCGTGATGTGGCCGAACGTCCCGCAAAATAGCGATGAAATCGAGCGGCTGCGCGATATCGTTTACGCCAATCCGACAATTGTCGGGCGGCTCGTTTCCGAGGACGGCAAGGCGGCGCTCATCACTGCGGCATTTCACGAAGAGCGGCTCGACTACGCCGTGTTGTTCGACCGCATTCAACAAGCAATCAAGCAAGCGGAAGATGCCAATACGCGTGTTTTCGCCGCCGGCGAACCGATTCTCTACGGCTGGATTTATCATCATCTTAGCTCCATCACGCTGATCGTCGCGTTCACATGTTTGAGCATCTTGGCGATTCTGATTCTCTATTACCGAAATCTAAACGGGGTCATGATTCCGTTGCTGTCTGCCGGCATAACTTTCATTTGGGGAACCGGCTTTAGCGCTCTTATGGGATATAACTTCGAGCCGCTGATTCTGGTCGTACCGTTTTTGATCGCCGCTCGGACAATCAGTCATTCCATCCAATTTCGCGAGCGCTTTTTCGAAGAGCTCGAACGCTACGGCGATAAAGAGAAAGCCGCCATCGAGTCGGCGGCCGGCTTGATCATGCCCGGTAGTGTTTCAATCTTGACGGATGCCATCGGCTTGACCGTTCTCCTGGTCGCGCCAATGCCAATTCTTACCAAGCTGGCGATCGCCGGAAGCTTCTGGGTCCTCAGCAATTTAGTCACCGTGGTGATCCTCGACCCAATCCTCTGCTGCTACTTTCCCACCCCGCGACAGGCGCCAAAAGGCGGTGAGGGTCACTGGCTCGAAGTGCCGCTCCGCCGCATAGCTGGCTTCTGTGTCGGTCGGATGGGCCGCATCGTGGTCATCGCCGGATTTGCCCTGGTAATCGGTTGGAGCGTCTATTGGTACCAATTTCTAACAGTCGGCGACTCGCGACCGGGCTCGCCGCTGCTCTGGCCCGACGCTGACTACAACCAGAGCGTCAAACACATCAACGACAAATTCCAGGGAACTGATCATCTTTACGTCATCGTCGAGGGCCAGACCGAGAGCACGATGAAGGCTCCGCCAGTGCTGGAAAAGATTGAAGCTTTTCAACGTCACATGTTGCGCTCACCACATGTCGGCTCCAGCGACTCTCTGGTTGATCTCACTCGCCAGATCAATACGGTTTTACACTACAATGATCCGCGTTGGAGCCTTCTACCGCGCACCGGTGACGAGGTCGGCGGAATCTTGATGGTCGCCGAGCACGGCAGCGAGCCCGGCGATTTTGATCGATGGGTCAATTACAATTTCCAGCACGGCCGCGTGACCTTTTTCCTATACGATCATAAGGGCGACACGTTGCGTGAAGTCATTGATCGAGCAACGGAGTTTATCAACGGCAACCCGATGGAAGCCGCTCAGTTCAAGCTCGCCAGCGGCTATGCCGGCGTGCTTGCCGCGGCCAATGAAGTCATTGCCCGCTCGGACAAGCTCACTTTGGGATTGATGCTGCTTGCGCAACTGATTTTCTGCGCCATCGGCTTCCGCTCCCTCACCGCCGGCGTATTGTTTGTTGGCGTCGTTTTGATGTCAAATACCTTCGGCATGGCGCTGATGGCGTACTGGAATGTCGGACTTAACGTCAATACATTGCCGGTAATCAGTCTGGGCGTCGGCTTCGGCGAGGACTATGGCATTTATATCGTTTCGCGGATGATCGAAGAGTACCGGCGTCAGCATCGAAGCGATTTAAAGCAGGCGCTCGTCGATGGAGTGGCGACGGCCGGCAAAGCGGTTCTGTACACCGCGTTCCTGATCTCGGCAAGCATCGCCTTCTGGGCTTTCTCGCCATTGCGCTTCCAATCCGAGATGGGCACTCAGCTCCTGATCATACTGACAATGAACATGCTGGGCGGCTTGCTGCTGTTGCCGGCGCTGATCGCGCTGCTAAAGCCTAAATTCATCGCGGGAGATGAAAAGCCATGAAATCTTCCAGCGGCATTCGAAACACTTTCACACGAAATGTTCTAAAAGCCTTAGTCATCGGTTTGCTGATGGCGGCATGGCCGTGCGCCGCGGCGACCAAGATTCGCGTGGCTCAACCGGTGATCGCGATGATGTACGCACCGCTATACTTCGGTGTCCATCACGGGATCTTTGCCGACGCGGGATTCGAGTTGGAATTTATGACCATGCGCACGGATCTGGCGATTGCCGCATTGGGTACCGGTGATGTCGATTACATCGTGCACGGCGGCGCTGCGCTGCGCGCCGCCGCCCAGGGTTTCCCACTCAAGCTTATTTTTGCCCTCGATGAGAAGACACCGTTTTGGCTGGCGGCACGGCCGCAAATCAAGGATGTCCGTCAGCTTACCGGAAAGAAAATCGGCATCAGCTTTCCGGGGGATACGCCGCAAATCATTCTCAAACGCTTTCTGCGCCGCCAAGGGATCGATCCGGATCGCGATGTTGCTTACGTCTCGGGTCAATTCTCGCCCACCGCTCTGCAGAGTCTCTTGGGCGGCGTCCTCGACGCCGCGGTACTGGCGCCACCGTTCAACGTAATCGGCGCCGAGAAAGGGCTGACCATGCTTACCTTTCTTGGCGACTCAGTGCCTGACGCCAGCTCTTCGAACGGCATCGTCACCAGCGCGCAAAGGATTAAATCGAGCCCGGATCAAGTGAGGCGCATTGTGCGCGCGAGTCTACAATCACTCTATGACTTTCGCCGCAACAAAGCGTCGGCTATTGAATTTCTCGCGGCGCATTTCGAAATTCCAAAGAACATTGCGGCCAAATCGTATGCCAATGGACTGGATATTTTGACCCGGGACGGCGAGATCAGCGCCGAAAAATTGCGCCAGATTCTATCGATGATGCAGGATACCGGGAAAAAAGATACCGATACCGTAAGTGCGCCTTCGCTGGTCGATTTCTCTTTTCTGCGTGAAGCACAGAAGGAGCTCAAATAGCAGGCGAGCGGCAATCCTCGCTGATCATCATACTTGATTACACGCGGGTGAAAGCGGTGACGATAAATACCGACGACAGACCGCGCTAAGGCATGACCCTGCGACTACCGAAAATGTTGGCGGATAGGTCCAGACACGCACTGCGTTGGAGACGGGATCAAAGTTTCTTAACCTCGAAGTCATAAACAAGCTCCAGGAACTGCACGATGATTCTGGCGGTGACGCCCCAAACATCCCAACCGTTCACATGAAAGTGGTAGCTCGGATTGCCCCGAGGCGAAAGGTATTGGTCAATGGTAAAGTTGGGCGGTGATAGTAAAGCTGAGATCGGCACCGAGCACACCGCCGCGGTCTCCGCCGGATTTAGTACGAAGTCGCAAGAAGCAGGTATCACGCCGACAAACGGGGTAACAAGAAATCCATAGCCTGCCTCTGCTTGATCCAATTGTCCCAGAATCCGCACGTCATCGGGATGGATGCCGATCTCTTCATAGCTCTCGCGCAATGCCGCTTCCGCTTCGCTCCGATCGTCAGGATCGACACGCCCGCCAGGAAATGCCACTTGGCCGCTGTGATGGCTCATCCGCTCGGCGCGCTTGGTTAAGACGAGATAATCGTCGTCTTCCCGTTCCTGGATGGGGATCAACACCGCCGCTGGTTTGTAATGATTTCCTGAAATGGTTTTCGGCGAACGAATTTTGAGAGCTTGAGATATCTTGTGAACAACCATGGCGTGAGAAATGTTGACCCGCCAGCGATCTGTGATATGAACCTGGTTCAATTTAGCCAATCAGCAAAACAAAAACCACTCAGTGAAAGATCCTGAGATTCACGCCGCCGTGCGGATTCTGCGTCGGGAAGCGCCAAAATGGCAAACGCCGGTGGTCACCCTCATCGCCGAGGCATCCGATAGTCCGTTCAAGGTTCTCATTTCCTGCATTCTGAGCCTGCGCACACAGGACAGCACCACCGCTCAGGCTTCACGGCGGCTTTTTGCGTTGGCAGACTCACCTGAGACCATGGTGCGATTTAGCGCCAAGAAGATCGAGCAGGTGATCTTCCCTGTAGGATTTTACCGCACCAAAGCAAAAACTATCTTGGAGATCTGCAGGAACTTGAATGAAAACTATCGGGGAAGAGTTCCCGATGAGATTGACGAACTGCTGAAATTCAAAGGCGTCGGCCGCAAGACCGCCAACCTGGTAGTCACCCTGGGATACAACAAACCCGGCATCTGTGTCGATACCCACGTGCATCGAATTTCAAATCGCTGGGGCTACGTGAAGACGGCAACGCCAGAAAAGACGGAGGTAGCTCTACGCCAAAAACTGCCCAAGCAGTATTGGATCGAGTACAACGATCTTCTGGTGAGTTTTGGTCAGCAGTTATGCCGGCCGATTTCACCGCTTTGCAGTCAATGTCCAGTGGCGAAGTATTGCAGTCAAATCGGTGTGACTGTGAAACGTTGAAGAGCACAGCAAAGTTAGAACGATTCTTTGCACACCGAAGCTGACGTTTCGTTTGATGATGGGGAAGAAACCTTCGTCATACCGGGCGATCCTCAGAGTTTCAGCGAGCCCGGCATCTGGTCACCGTATAGGTCTGATCCGGATCGCCCATCGACATGGACGCGATGTCGAGTAGCACCCGTTCGCAAGAGCTACAGCGCTTGCGCCATCCCGATGGTTTACGGCTTCATCGATTCGGCGAAATACTTCGAAGGCGCCCAGACATTAGCCGTGAAGTTATTACACCCCAAAATCCGGAGCTCGCGCATGATGCGAATGTAATCCTGTGAATCAATGTAGTCGCGCCAGCACTCCATATTTTCGAAATCGATCGTGATCGCGACATGCGGGGTTATCTCAAGCGGGTTGCGGTAATTGCGGATTTCGATCACACCTTGATGTGACAGCGTAGCCGGCAACCAGTCGTTCTTGGCTTTGTTGGCATATATGGTCAAATTGGCCTTTTGATCCGGAAGATCCCATTGAATCACGAAGTGAACCATTTATTGAATCCCCCTTACTAGACCTCCATCGATCTGAATGGTGGTGCCGGTAATATAGCTGGCTCGATCCGATCCCAAGAAAACAATCAAATCGGCGGTTTCATCAGCCGTTCCATAGCGGCCCAGAGGCACCTCTGCCGCCATTTCTTTATTGATTTCGTCAACCGGCCGTTTAAGACGGTCGGCCCGGGCTTTATTGAGTTTCTGTGCGCGTTCGGTATCGATGCGGCCGGGGCAAATATTGTTGATAAGAATATTGTCCCTGCCCAACTCCCGGGAGAGGGTTTTTGCCATGCCGATGACGCCGCTGCGGATCGCGTTGGAGAGAACCAAACCGGCGATTGGTTCTTTGACAGAATAGGAAGTGATGTTGATGACGCGGCCCGCTCCGACCTTGCGCATATAAGGCACCGCCTCACGAGTCATTCGCATCGTGCTCATGAAACTCAAATTGAAAGCGTTGTTCCAATCTTCGTCGGTAAAATTTAAGAAGTCGCCCGGAGGAGGACCGCCCGCATTATTCACGATGATATCGATCCGCCCAAAGTGCTCCGCGCTCTTTTTTACAAATCTCTGGATGTCTTCCGCTTTGCTCATGTCGGCTGTCATCGCTAACACGTCGCCTCCACTTTCTTTGCGGATCATGTCAGCGGCTTGGTTCAGCGCCGCTTCACCTCTCGCGCAGATACTCACCTTCGCTCCCTCACGAGCGAACCCGAAGGCTGTCGCTCTACCCATTCCCTGGCTAGCGCCTGCAACAAGCGCGACTTTCCCCTTCAATCCAAGATCCATTTTGTTCCCCCTCGTTTGACGTGTGCCCGGATACTACCAGACCGGTTCCAACGGGTCAAAACGGAGAAGAGGATCGTCAGAAGACTAGGTGAGGATGAGAGATGACGAGAAAGATTAGAAGAAAAGTCACTGCAAATCGAGAAGACTCAGATGACAAAACTGAGGAGCTGTTCTACTTCTGCGCCCAATAGATATTATCGCGGAACTCAGGGTTGAGCCGCTTGATATACAGGCACAGCATCCCATGGACGCCTAACTGCCGTAACTTGCGCGGATCACCAGCTCGGAGGGCCTCCTTTTCCTCATCGGTTAGTTCATACTCGCCGATGACTTCTTCGAAATCAGCCAAGGCGCGCTGATAGAACGACTCGTTCATTTTGAGATCAAAAAGCAGACGACTCAAATGATAACAGCTCACAGCACCTCCAGCGCAGCCGTTTACAAACGAAGGCTTAGGAAAGCCGCCAACTCACAAAACCCCACCCGGTGGCCACAAAGTCAGGCATGTAAGAAGTGTAAGTGGCTTTCGCGTTTCCGACAGCGCCAACGACAACCATCCAGTTGAGAAATTCACTGTCTCCCGCCTTCAACAATTCGTCGACCGAGTAGTCGGCCAAGGTCGGTCCCTTGCCCTGGCGCATAATTTCCAACAGTTTATGATCGAACTGCGTGTCGATCTCACCGATTCTCGGCGAGCCCGGGAAGTGGGATAAGCCTCCCGTAGCAAGAATCGCAACGCGTTCCGGTGAGTTGACAGCGACTTCTCGGATCAGTTCACCAACCTGATAGCAACGCTTCGGCGTCGGCGCCGGAGCAACCCAGGTGTTTACATAGACTGGTAAGATTGGAATCCTGGGTTCAGGCAAAAGGAAATACAAGGGCACGTTTTGCGTATGCTGCAACTCGACATGTTCGCCGAACGAGAAATCGATCCCCTTCTCCATGCCTGCAGCGACGATGGCCTGTCCAAGCTCCTTGTGATTGCGATAACGAAACTTATGCCGGGTAAAATGGCCGCGGACCTCGTCGGCCAGAGTCACGAAGAACGTTGGAATGTTGTTCCAAAAAAAGTTTACGAACTGATCATTAGCGACGACGATGAGAACGTCTGGTTTGGCTTCTTCGAGATCGGTACGTAAAGCAGCGAACGCGGCTTCGGCGTCACGTCTGAGCCTTTTCTGTTGCTCTAGTGTCGGTCTTGACGTGGACCCTTGTGGCGCCATGCTGTAGTGCAAATCCATGAAGTCTTCCCATTCGGCACCGGGCTCTAAAAGAATATTTGGCGCATGACTGGCAGCCATTGCCGAGACTAGCGGCATGATTCGCACTCCTTTGCCGGATCACCGTCTCTTTCTCTGGTCTCAATTGACCTCATAGTGTTAAGAAAGCTATAGCAAAATCGTGAGTAAGTGAAAACTTAAGCGCACTGGAGGCAATCTATAGCATTCGATAACCCCTCACTGACCAGTAAACAAGGATGAAAACGACAACCACTGAGATGATGGGATGAGCTATAACCCAGTTCAACCCGGGTTCAAGTGCATACCGCAACGTATAGTCAAAAAGCTTTTCGAGTCGGTCCATTCGCAGCCCCTTTCTCGTGCACTACTCTCGACGAATGCCAAAACATTTTAACAAACGGGGCATAGACCGCCAATGTAAAAGCTTTTTTACATGGGTGCGTATTAGAAGCCGTGCAAATAATCTTGAGCCGTAACGCCGTCAACATTTTCCACGGTTAGGCGCCTTCAACCAGTTTCGACCCTTCTACTTGACTCGATGTCAAACAACCCCCCAAAACGTACAACTCTGAAACTTCGTAAAACGTGCGTCGCTCGGTAACTCCTAAGTTCGTATGGCAGTCGGACCTAGGATATCAATGCTGAACGACAAAACGCACGTGCGAGCTGTAACAATTCAGGGGGGCCACAAAGAACCTGACGATCCTTGTCAGAACACCAGAGCGGCCGGTGACACCTGACACCCGTGGCGTATAAGGAGGAGATGATATCTATGCCGCCTAACTAAAAGTTCCCCCTGCGAGACGGAGCAGCTAGCGAGTTTACTCCGAGAGCTGCTGCAGGAAAGATAGCGAGCGCTGTTGTCAACTTCAGCCAGCGGCCATCGGCTATGATGTCCCGTGGAATACCTCGGTTTAGACGGATGCAGGCGCAGCAATACGGTTCGCGTAGCGGAGAAAGAGGCACCCCTGTTGTTTGTCTCAGGCTAAGAGCTACTGCTCGAGGAGCACGAGACTCGGCAGCATAGACAACCTCAACGCGCCCTTGGACCGCAATCAGCAAAATCAACAGAACACGAGGTTTATGAATTGAGAGTAGACCGTGATTTCGGTTCAAATGAAAGATTTAATGGGAGATGTTCGCCTCTATACTTGGCACAAACCCGACACGTTTCGTTCGTCACAAAAACTATGGATTAAAAATTGGGAGTGAGTTGAAGAGCTTAAGGTGCCCAGGGAGTGAGAGCCGACCAAACTAATCGCAAAGAGATCAATGTTACGGCTGCGGGTACTCGTACGACGAAATCCAAAAGCCGGACTCTGCAGGATGCCCGACTTATCCTATGCTTCGGTCTACAGCGTTTCTTAATATGACCAGCGTTTCTCCTGCACCTTATTTCAGTTGGACAACCCGTACCCTAAATTCGCTCGTACCTATGTTCTCCTGTTGGTAGGTCGCTCGCTCAGACCACTTCACATCACCGGCTTTCCATTTAACCTCTTCTACTTTGCCGTCAGCATAGTAATGCCGCATGTGGCCATCAGTCATAGCGAACTCAACGCGGTCCGGGCGCTTTGACATCTGGGGGCTTTTTTCTCCAGGCGGGAAGCGACCTTCGTATACTTTGACACGTTCGTTATCGACAAAGACTGTTACCGTGCGCCCACTAGCTTTGTCGGTTTTCGCTGTTTCTTGCGCCATTGCAGCCCTAGCGCAAAGCCCGATTGATAGAAGCGTTGCCGCGAACCCAAGCTTGGTCATAAAACCTCTCCGACGATTCACAACTCGTTACATTGCATGCACGGCATTGCTAATACCGCCTCACCAATTTCAACCACCTCCTACTCAGCAGCACGACTCCAAACCCGTCACGAGGACGATGGGCACCAACCACACCAGCCCCAAGTCACGCAGCAAGTAACCCTCAGCAAAGGCAATGGCATTAAACGCGAGCATAAACAGTGTGAGCTTTACACCGTGTGACATTATAGTGCCTTTGCAGTTACTGCGTTGTCGAATTCTAAATGCGTTGGTAAACCGCACTCTCTTCCAGCAGCTTCTGCTTGAACTCCGCATCCGTGATGAGCCCCTTCTCGATGGGGAGCTTTGTGAGAGCGTCTGTCATGGGAGCGTTGAAACCATCAGTTCTTCCAAGGATACAGGTTCACGCTTTCTAGTTGAGCCATGTGTCTCCTATTTGATAACTCTGTCTGCTCGGGCAACTACACTAGGCGGAATTTTCACGCCGATTTGTTTCGCCGTTTTGAGATTAACAACGAACTCAAATCTTGTGGGGCGTTCCATAGGCAGTTCTTGAAATTTGCTGCCTTTGAGCAGCTTATCTACGAAGCTCGCTGATCGACGACATGTCTCCGCAATATTGGCTCCATAGGAAAGCAGACCGCCAGCCTCAGCAAACTGCTGCCCTCCCGCGATGGTCGGGGAACGCTTTCTCGTGGCTATCTCAAAGATCCTGCCTCGATTCTGCGAGAACATAGCGCCTTCGGGAATCATCAATGCGTCGGCGCGAATCGCGGCAAAAGCATTTTCGATGTCCGTGGGAGTGCTCGCCTCAATCCGCTGAAAGTGTACTTTAAGCGTGCGTGCTTCCTCCTCGATATTTCCCGGAACCCTGGCGTGCGTCGAGTTCGTTGCATCCACTAATACAGCAATGCGCGAGGCTGTTGGGACGGCATGTTT